>PHDM01000051.1 GCA_002840985.1 Bacteroidetes bacterium HGW-Bacteroidetes-17 | reverse complement strand
ACGAACACAATGTTGTAGTAGACACTACCGAAGTATATGCAAATGGGCTTTTTGTTGGCGATGCACCCCAAACTCAATTAGGTATTTTCGTTAAGAGTAAAATTATGGATCTGTTTGATTTTAGCTTTAACTATACCTATAATGATCGTTTGTATGCCGACTTCGATCCTACAGCGCGCTACGATCCTAATGATCGCAAACAATCATTCAAACTACCCTCATATAGTCTTTTAGATGCACATCTTGGTTACACCTTTAAAATATCCAACTACGATGTTTATACCGGCCTGAGTTGTTATAATTTGTTAAATAAGGAATACATCACCAGAGGTGAAGATGGATCAAATCATGATCTCGCAACTTTTCAAGGAAATTGGGGTTTTGGGCAAACTTTCAGTGTAAACTTAAAAATTAAATTTTGATAAATAATTTCTATGTAGAAAATAAAAAAAGGAGGCCAATAGGCCTCCTTTTTTTATTACTTCATTAAAATTAATAATGGAAGAATATTAAATTTTATTGTACACTTACGTGGCTGAAATAGATACCATTTACAAGTTGAGCTACTCCATTATAAGAACCCTTCGTTGCAATGACTGTAAGTGTATCACCAACTTTAATACCTTTGGCCGCTATCAAACCCTTTCTATCATTACCGGTTGCACCATAACCCGGATAACAACCATACACGTAGATTTCACTATCGCCGTCTTTCAAATAAAGATTACCATAATCCCCAGTATTAATCGATTTAATTTCACCGGTTACCATATAGTAAGTACTGGTGGCGTCAGGTTTAGTCAGCACATCCGCAATAGTAGTCGTAGTTACAGATATAGAGCTTTCCAAAACAGCACCACTTACTTGTGGTCCATTATATTCGGCACGTTTTCCAACGATTGTGATAATGTCACCTACTTTTAAACCTTTTGTGGCAAAATCAACAATTTTATAAACATATACTTCACCTGAGAAATCTCTCAAATTTAATTTGCCGGATGAAGCATCTGAAATGCTGGTAATAACACCTTTCAAACGATATTGTATATTGCTAACCGGAGCTGCAATAAATTCTGCAACAGTTGCATTTACAATTGCTCCTTTTTGGCTAAGAGTTGTTTGTGCACTATAGTCTTTTGTTCCATCAGTAGTGTGGAATGTGAGCGTAGTACTACGATCTCCTCCTGCATTTGCAGCAGCATTGAATTTCACAACAGTATTCGTTCCTGCTGATTGAATAGATGAAATAGATAACCAGGATTTGGCATTATCAGGAATTTCAATAGAAACGCCTTGTCCTTTGCAGGTAAGGTATGCAATAAATTCACCACCTTCGACAGGAAGCGTTGCGTTTGCTACCGAATCAACTTTCACAAGTGATTTATTGATTTTGATAACTGTTATGTCTATCAATTCCACCGTTGATCCGTAGGTAGTTTTTGGACCTTGAACAGTTACTTCATCACCAACTTCAAGTCCTAAACTTAAAAAGTTTTTCGTTTGTCCCTTTGCATCAAGTGTACCATATATATATATGGTGCCGGTGTTGTCGGTAAGATACCAGTTGCCGTATTGCGTGTTTGCTATCGCCGTACAAACTCCTGTTACCTTATAGGTCTTGCTGTCAGGCCCGGCAATTACCTCTGCACATGTGGCTGATGCAATTGTTGCCAAACCCTGGATGATGTTAATTCTCTGAGTTTTACCTCCACTTTGAATTAAAACCTCTGCAGTGCGACCATCTATGGCAGATGTAGCCGAAAATGTAAGCGTTGATTCACCGGCACTGCCAGAGCTTGAAGAGAGAGTAAGCCATGTAACCGGATTTTTAACAGTAGTTACTTTCTCTGCTGTCCAGCTATCTTTAGCCGTTACAGTAATTGTTGTAGAACCGCCCGCTACAGGGATAGATACGTAAGACGACGATACTTGAATTTCATCAAGCAATGTCATTATTTTTTCATCGGTACAACTTGTTAACAGGGCAAGTAATGCAATGAAAAATGGAAATATTCTTTTTAATTTCATAATTGTAAGAGTTTTTAATTAGTTGAAAAAATATTTGATACCAATTGAAGCATACCAACATTGACCCAATGAGTAACTAGGTGTAAATGTTTTGGTATCGCCATTGATTGAAGAGGGAGTAGAGAATGTAGCTACACCGTCAGCATCAACACCTTCATATTTGAGGATACGAGCTTCCGAACCAATTTCAGGGTTCAAATATTTACCTACACCCCAACTGGAGTTGAACAGATTCAGCACGTTTTTAATATCGAAGCTAAGTTGCAGTTTATGTGCGTCATTGCCGGCCTTAAGTGTAAAATCATGTTTGTAGCCGAAGTCGATACGATGTACCCAGGGAGAGTAAACGCTATAAGCTTCTGCATATTCACCTTGATGTTTTTTCAAGTAATCATTGGCATGCACATAGTCCATAAAACGAGTTTTATCATCTGCTGAAACAAAACGGAACTGATTGTTTGCCACTTCATCGTCAGTTGGAACATAAAGTGCATCATAGTTGTAACCATCACTGTTGATGTCGTTAGCCGTCATATATGAGTAGTTAGCACCACCGCGCCATCCTTCATATATAATGCTATAGTGGTTACCACTCTTGTCGTTGGCAGTAAGCGATGCCACAAGACGATCGGGTGTGGTGTATTGAGAATTGTGCAATTTAATGTTGTTAGGACCTTCTACTGTGGGAACGTATGTAAAGGCAGATTCTGCTGCAGATCCCGGCATACCTGTTACATCTTTAGCAACTGTGTGTATATAAGCGGCCATCAAGCTGATCCATTCAGCTGGTTGGGCATTAAGTGTGATGTTGCCTGACCAACCATAACCACGGCTTGTGTTTTCTAACACGAACGCCTTTGTGGCAGTACGATAACCGGCAGGATAAAGCGGACGATTGTCAACACCGTTGAAACGGGCGAAACCACCTACATTTGGAATACTCCAGTCAGAAATAGAAACACCGTTGATTGTTTTATTGAAAATTCCTTCTACCGTTACAGAGAATGGGAAAGATGTTTTGAATGCATAGTCAACAGCAAATGACGTTTTCCATACTTGCGGCATTTTGAAATTTGGATCTATAGCCGCGATAGCAGAAGGAACTGTTCCATCTTCGGGAGAAATAGTTGAAGGATATCCCAATGATGTTAACTTATTATAAAGTGCAGCAATAGTGGCATTTCCGTCTGCATCAGTTACAAGGCCGCCGGCAAATTCATCCATTGTGAAACCTTTTTTTGCTGCATTCGCTGCATTAATCTGTGCCTGATACTGTACCATTCCGCCATTGGTAGGCATATTGGTGAAGAATACAAGCGGTAAATTACCCGAGAAAATACCGGTACCTCCACGAACTTTCAAGCTTTTATCGCCATATGTATCCCACACAAAACCGATGCGGGGAGAGATTATGATATTTGTTGAAGGCCACTCTCCTGTATTGATATTACGACCGTTATAATCAATAGCAGCGATCGCATTGTTTGTTATCAGGTCACTATTATTGAAGAAGAGCCCATCTATACGAAGTCCATACGAAAGTTTGAAATTTTCAGTAACGCTCCAATCATCTTGCCCGTAAACTCCAATTTTGTTTGTTCTTATGCGGGCTGCAGGATTGCTCTCTCCATCATAACCGTAAGTTAAGTTTACAATTTCTGGTGTTCCTTCGTTTAAGAAGTCGTCAAGACTTGCGTAGCGATAGTATCCTGTACCGTTACGCATATAAGCATTATCTGCCATCTTATATTCGTAAGCTATTCCACCTACAATTTTATGATTGCCTAAATAGTATGTAAGTTCGTCTTTGATATTCCAAACGTTGTTGTGTACGCCATTGTTCCAGGTAAAAAGTTCATACCCCAAAGACAAATAGGCTTGTCCGTCTTTCAAAATATCAATAAATGGGAATTCTGATGAACTGGATCCGCGTACATCGTCAAGTTTTGAGAATGTTGCCAAAAATTGGTTAGATAAATTATCAGAAAGACGGCTGTTTAAGTCAAAAGAGAATGAATGAACAAGGTTATCCATCGAATACATCGAGTTGGCATATGACATTGAAGCCTGTGACATTCTTGCCTCAGACATACGAGTACCACCATCCATAGAACTAGCATTAGGAGATGACCAAAAACGGTTTTTTGTGTAGTTGTAACGCAAAGCCAGACGATGTTTGTTTGTGATATTCCAATCCAAACGAGCAAGAAGTTTTTTGTTGCTTTCATCTGCAGGAAAACTTGTGTAAGATCCCGTTTCATATCCATATTTACTCTTCACATAATCAGAAACTGTTTGAAGATCGCTTTCTGTTGTGCGGGAAATAAAATTGTCTGGATCTGCAACACCATCTGTTGAAGGTTTCCAACGATTGGCAATTGTTGGTGTTTTAGCCATTTCAGCGTTTACAAAGAAAAATAATTTGTTTTTGATAATCGGACCACCTAATGTGAAACCGTACGTTGTATTACGGTCTTTTTCACGTGCTCCTTGGATTTGTAGACCATTAACAGCATCACCGCGCATGTTTTCATTTCTGTGATAAGTATAGGCACTGGCTTTGAAGGTATTTGTACCGGATTTTGTAATAGCGTTTACACCACCACCAATAAAGTTAGTTTGACGAACATCATATGGAGCGATTACAACCTGTAATTCTTCGATAGATTCAATAGAAATTGGGCTGCCTCCACCGGGAAGAGAAGAACTCAACCCGAAGTTATTGTTAAAATTAGCTCCATCCACTGTAAAGTTAGCAGTACGACCATCTGAGCCGACAAAGCTCATTCCATTGCCTCCATAAGGCGAAAGGCGCGTAATGTCTAGAATGCTACGGCTTACTGAAGGCAAATTAGCTATCTGTTTATTAGTTATATTGGTAACTGCACCTGTTTTCTCAGTAGAGAACTTTGTGCGGGATGCCGAAATAACAACTTCATCTAATGATGTTGCTACTTCTGAGAGTTCGATATTCATTACATAGTTTTCGCCTAAACTCAACGTAATGTTGTTTTGCTCGTATGCACCATATCCGATAAAAGTAACTTTAATAGCATAAGGTCCGCCAACACGCATACCGTTTAGGTTGAACCGACCCTCTATATTGGTTGTAGTACCATAAGTTGTTCCTGAAGGTGTGTGTATAGCAATCACTGTTGCACCTATCACAGCTCCTTCAACATCAGACACACGTCCACTCATACTGGATGTGGTTACCTGAGCTTGCATAATAGTAGCTGATGTAATAAACATAACTACTACAGCAATACTTCGTAGCATTTTTTTCATAATAAATCGATTTAGCATAAATTTTAGTTTGATTAATTCATTGTTTCTTTTACGGTAGACAAGGTAAAAAAATAAAATTGCTCAATTATTACATGTTAATAAATGTTAATAAAAAATTCTATCGTGAACTGATAAATAGAACGAACTGATAATAAGGAATTTTGCTTTTATAACTGCGACATGATTAACTCAAAATTACATTCCTGTAACCTTGGTTTCTGATAAAGTGTTAAAATAAAGGGAATAAAATGATCAGATCTGTACTATATTTGTCAAAAATGTATGATTTCGTAAAATATAATAGCAGAAAAAACCGCTCAATTATTTTAATTTTATAAAGCTTAGTTAATTTAATTTTTTCTATTCTTTTATTCCTGAGAACTAGTAAAATGATTTTAAATTAGGCCAAATTGAAACTATATCTGGTTGGCTATTTTACTTTGAAAACAGGCTATTTTTCTTTAATTTTGAGAAAACCTTTATTGATTTTATTTTTTTGACTTATGAAAAGAATTTTACAACTATTTACTCTTTTGCTCATCATCTTTCAAATTTCCTGTGCAAAAAAGGCAGGAGAACCAACCGATGACCCTACAGTAGATCAGAAAGCGAGCCTTGTTATTTTATATACCAACGATGAGCATGGTTGGATGGAAGCAGATAATACCTTTGGTGGTGCCGCCGGAATGTTTGAGTTATGGAAAACCAGAGAAGGATATAATAGTGCAGATTCATTTCTGGTTGTTAGTGGTGGAGATATGTGGACAGGTCCGGCAATTTCAACCTGGTTTCAGGGAGAATCGATGATTGAAGTGATGAATAAAATGGAATATGATGTTGCAACTATTGGAAATCATGAGTTTGATTTTACGATTGAAGGATTGCTTAAAAACAAACAATTACTTGAATTCCCATTGATCGCTGCTAACATCCGTACTAAAAGTACTGGAGCAATCCCCTCTTTCGCACTGCCCTATGTCATTGAAAATGCCGATGGTGTAAAAGTTGCATTTATCGGCCTTGCATCCAGGAGTACACCTTATACAACCTTTCCTGCATTTGTGGCAGACTATGAATTTACTGCTTATGAAGATGCTTTAAATGAATATGTCCCGGCTGCCAAATTACAAGGCGCCGAAGTAATTATCGTTGTTGGCCATATAGGCGATGATGAAATGACCCAGTTAGCTCCTTTGGCAAAATCACTTGGCGTTACATTAATTACCGGAGGTCATACTCATCAAAAAGTTTCCAAATCAATAAATGGAGTTGCACTTATAGAGTCAGGCTCAGGTTTAAAAAATTACTGTAAGGTTGTTATTGAATATGATAAATCAACAAAGGTAGCATCAGTACTTTCAAATGAAATAGTAAGTAACCCTCCTGTTGCAAGCATTAATAATGGAGTACAAACCATTGTTCAAAAATGGCAACTAAAAGCAGAAGAAGATTTGGCAATGGTGATTGGTTATTGTGCTACCAAGATTGATAAAGATTCGGATCAAATGAAGAATATGGTTACTGATTCATGGTTATTTGCATATCCCGAAGCTGATATTTCAATGACTAATTCAGGAGGTATCAGGCAAGATATAATGCCCGGAGATATAACATTGGCAACCATTGTAGGACTTTTACCTTTTACCAATACCCTTATTGAATTAGAGCTCACAGGCACTCAAGTTATTGACTGTATTGGAAACTTGGTAATTGGTGGGATGACAACAGTTGGTGGATACAAGCTTGCTAATGGAAGTCCGATTGAGGCAAATACGGTTTATTCAGTTTTAACGACTGATTATCTCTATTCACTGCCATATAATAATGGCCCTTCAAAGTTTGCCCAATATGATCCTGATCCTTATAATACCTCAATTTTATATATGCAACCAACGGTGGACTGGATCATTTCAAAAAATACCAGTGCACAAAATCCAATAAATAATTATTTGGATCCTGTACCAAGGCGTTAGAACTGATCAACCTGTTCTTTAGCTGGATATCAGATGTTTGAAAATTTAATCAAACTATTCCTCGTGGCTTGCCGCGAGGTTTCCTAATACTCTCCCCTGAATATCAGGGGAGATGGCAGTCGAAAGACTGACAGAGGGGTGAGATAATGAAAATTCGGTTTTCGGTTTTTTGCTGAAATAAAGTTGACTATCCCCTTGGCTTGCCACGGGGATAGTCAACTTTAAGAATTTTCTTTATTTTTTTATAAAAAATTTGGATTTCCAATATAAAACGTCTTACATTTGTCGCCACAATACAAAAGCATGAAAAACACATTTTATACCTATTTCTATTTTTACTTTTATCAAAAAGGATAGATGGGAATTTGTATATAATAAAAATATAAACTTAAGGTCCCATCAATACGATGGGACTTTTTTTTTGACATCAAACGACATGAGAAATTTTAACACACATTTTGGTTTTTATTTTTATTTTTTCTTTTATCCAGACAAGATTAGAGCGGTGTTCGTATAATAAAAATCTATTTATTAACCAATCCGCTCTAAAGGCGGATTTTTTTTTGAAGAAATTATGAAGAAAGTAGGAATTCAAGGGTATTATAATTCATTTCATGAAATTGTGGCCCATCAATATTTTAAAAATGAAGAAATTGAAATTGTACCCTGTATGACCTTCGAAGGTTTATTTGATGCCATTCACTCTTTAAAAGCAGACATTGGAATAGTAGCAATAGAAAATACGTTGGTTGGAAGTATTCTGGGTAATTACACTTTGCTTCGTGAGTCGAATCTCTTTATTCGTGCGGAACACAAACTACGTGTAAAACACAGTTTACTTGCATTGGAAGGTCAGAAAATTGAGGATATTACAGAAGTCCATTCCCATCCAATGGCCCTGCAACAATGTAGCGAGTTCTTTAAAAGATATCCGCATATCAAACTGATCAATAGTGATGATACTGCCTATAGTGCCTATGAAATTAGTCAAAAGCAGATACCTGGCAGAGGGGCAATTTCGAACGAAATAGCAGCAAAGAGTTTTGGCCTAAAACTGCTGGCAAGAGGAATCGAAACCAATAAGCGTAACTTCACCCGATTTTTAATTGTGAGCCCTATTGATGAAAGTGAAAGACAAATTAAGATTAATGGTGAAATTAATAAGGCATCATGGGTTGTAACATTATCGCACCGCTCCGGTAGTTTAGCGCAACTGCTTACAGTTTTAGCTGCATTTGATATAAGTCTTACGAAAATTCAATCCCTTCCATTGGTTGGACAGGAATGGACCTATTTGTTTTATATCGACATGGTATTTGATAAAAATGAACAATACCAGCGAGCAGTCCAAAGCATCGGAAAATATGTGGAGGACCTCAGAATATTAGGTGAATACCCGGCAGCAATAACTCCGGTTGAGCATCAACAAATAAGTACACTTCATTAAGATAAAATGATTATACCTGCTCAAAGAGTTAACAGTATCAATGAATACTATTTCTCACACAAATTAAGGGAAATTGCAAGTAGAAATGCTTCAGGCGAAGACATCATCAATTTAGGGATTGGCAATCCTGATCTGTTGCCGTCCGATTCAACTATCGAAACTTTACAGGTTGAGATTTTAAAGTCAGACGCGCATGGTTACCAACCTTACAAGGGAATTGACGAACTAAGAAACGCTTTCTCCGGTTGGTACAAATCAAAATTTAAGGTTGATTTAAATCCTGAAACTGAAATTTTACCTCTGATTGGTTCAAAGGAAGGGATCTTACATATCTCCATGGCTTTCCTAAATCCGGGTGATACAGTATTAATTCCTGATCCGGGATACCCCACTTACAAAGCTGTTAGTGAAATGATTGGTGCGAATCCGTTATTGTACAAACTGGAAAAAGAACTCAATTGGTTACCCGATTTGGATGAATTAAAAAACAGGGATTTAACCGGAGTCAAACTGATGTGGGTAAACTATCCGAATATGCCCACAGGAGCTCAAATCAACAAAGAAGGCTTTGAAAAATTAATAAATTTTGCACGTTCACACAACATTGTGATCTGTAACGACAATCCTTACAGTTTCATATTGAACGAGAATCCTTTGAGTATTTTGTCAATACCGGGTGCAAAAGAAATTGCAATTGAGTTAAATTCTCTGAGCAAATCGCACAATATGGCCGGATGGCGGATTGGAATGCTTGCTTCAAATCCTCAATTTATTCAATACATCCTTAAAGTAAAGAGCAATATGGATTCGGGCATATTTAAACCTTTACAGAAAGCGGCTGTTAATGCCTTAATTAATGCTGATTCCTGGTATAAAAATTTGAATCACACGTATGCGGAAAGACAAAAAATTGGGTTTGAGATACTCGATATTTTAAAATGCACTTATCAAGAAAATCAGGTTGGAATGTTTGTCTGGGCAAAAATCCCACAAACTGAAACCGGTTCAGAACTATTTGCCGAACACATCCTGAATAAAGCAAAAGTATTCATTACACCGGGATTTATTTTCGGGTCACAGGGCGAACATTATATCAGAATTTCATTAAGTAACTCACGCGAAAAATTATTATTAGCAAAATCAAGAATCTTATCAAACATCTAAATTATTATGAATCCGTCGATCGAAATTGAAACATTAAAAGTCAACAAACAGGAATTAAAAAGGCCCCTATTTATTGCCGGGCCATGTAGTGCCGAAACCGAAGAGCAAACCCTTGCTACAGCCAGAGCGTTGGCAGCAATGGGAATTAAAGTTTTCAGGGCCGGTATTTGGAAGCCCAGAACACGCCCCGGTTCCTTTGAGGGTATAGGAACAAAGGGCCTTCCCTGGATGAAAAAAGTTAAAGAAGAAACAGGGATGATCATCGGCACCGAGGTCGCTACCGCTGTTCATGTGTATGAAGCTTTAAAATATGGAATGGATATGCTGTGGATTGGTGCCAGAACAACAGCAAATCCTTTCGCGGTTCATGAAATTGCCGAAGCTTTGCGTGGAGTTGATATTCCCATCCTGATTAAAAACCCGGTGAATCCTGATTTAGATTTATGGATCGGGGCCATAGAAAGAATAAATCAGGTTGGGGTTAAAAAAGTTGCTGCCATTCATCGTGGGTTTTCATCCTACAACAAAGCCAAATACAGGAACGAACCCAACTGGCAAATCCCGATCGACTTAAAAAGAACCATTCCTGAAATTCAACTCATCGCCGATCCAAGTCATATTTCGGGAAAACGAGATTTAATTTTGGAAGTTTCTCAGCAAGCCATGGATTTAAATTTTGATGGACTTATGATCGAAACACATATTGATCCTGATAATGCATGGAGCGATGCCGGCCAACAATTAACTCCTGCAGGATTAAAAACAGTGTTCGATCAGTTGGTAGTCAGAAACACGAATAACAATCCAAAAGTCAATTACGATCTGGAAGATTTACGACACGAAATTGATCAATTGGATATCAGCATTCTTGATATGTTGGGTAAACGAATGCAGGTGGCTGAAAACATCGGACGATACAAAAGGGATAATGATGTAACAATTTTTCAACCCGGCAGATATACGGAAATCATGGAGAAAAGAGCCAGACAGGCCATCATCAATGGATTAAGCCGAGAATTTAGCGACCAGATATTTAAATCCATTCACGAAGAATCCATCTTGCATCAAAAAACGATCATGAACAAAAAGAAAATCTAAAAACCATTTAAAAAATACATCAATGAAAATATTAATTGTAGGTGCAGGAAAAATGGGCATCTGGCTCTCCGACGCACTTTGTTTGCAACATGAAGTGGCCATTTTTGATCGGAATCTGGAAAAGCTCAAGTACGTATTTAATACGGAAAGATTAATTAGCCTAGCACAGATTCATGAGTTTAATCCTGAATTATTGATTAATGCGGTCGATCTAAAAAATACCATACAGGCATTTAAAGAATTAACTCCTTACTTGTCTAAACAGTGTATTCTTGCAGACATTGCATCTGTAAAAAATGGCCTAAGAAATTACTATCTGGAAAGTGGATTCCGATTTGTATCCACACATCCGATGTTCGGGCCTACTTTTGCAAGTTTAAGGGATTTAAAAAATCAACATGCCATTATCATCAAAGAATCAGAGGATGTTGGAAAAAAATTTTTTCATTCCTTTTATGAATCTTTAAATTTAAGCATTCATGAATATTCTTTTGTGGGTCACGATCAAACCATCGCTTATTCATTGGCAATCCCTTTTTCGTCAACCATCGTTTTTGCCGCATGTATGAGGAAACAAGATGCACCTGGAACGACTTTCAAAAATCATTTAAAAATTGCGGAAGGCTTACTCTCGGAAGATGTTTTTCTGATTTCAGAAATTTTATTTGGGCCACACAGTGCATTTCAGTTGGAACGGATTAAGGATCAATTAAGCCATTTACTGGAAATTATAAAAAATAAGGATACGAAAAAACTTCATCAATATCTCAATGATATAAAAAGGAACCTGAACTCCCCTTCGATATCATCTGAAGAGCTAATTGAAGCTGCAATGAAAATTGAAAGTGGGCTCATCAGCTAAAGGCGACAGAAACAAATATCAGCATAATAATCTATATTTGTTTTATGAATTGGGACTTGCATATAAAAGGTTTTAGGTCATTTTTATCTTTTGAAAAGTCATTGTCGAAAAATTCGATAGCTGCTTATACAACAGATGTTGAGAAGCTGGCTTCGTATTTTGGTCAATCGGATATTGATATCTCTCCCGACAAGGTAAAGCATGAGGATTTAAAAGGGTTTATTATTTGGATTAACAAATTGGGGGTAAGCACCAGCACTCAAACTCGCATTATTTCAGGGATCAAAGCATTTTATAAATACATGCTGATGGAAGAAATCATCAGTCAAAACCCAACGGAACTATTAGAGTCGCCACGAATTGGACGTAAATTGCCCGACACCTTGAATTTAGACGAAGTGAACATGCTCATCGACAGTATTGATTTAAGTACCGAAAATGGTCAAAGAAATAAAGCCATTCTTGAAACCTTATATGGCTGTGGCCTTCGTGTGTCGGAGTTGGTCGAATTAAAATTATCCAAGTTACATTTTAAACAAGGGTACATAAATGTTGTTGGTAAAGGGAATAAGGAGCGCCTCACCCCTATCGGATCAGTGGCAATGAAACAAATCCAGCTATATATCGATAATTTCAGAAATCATCAAACAATTCAGACAGGTGAAGAAGATATTGTTTTTTTAAACAACCGGGGCCACAAACTTTCGCGAGTCATGATTTTTTTAATCATTAAAAAACAAATGGAACTGATTGGCTTGAGAAAAAATGTAAGTCCTCATACGTTACGACATTCATTTGCCTCACATTTAGTGGATAAGGGAGCTGATTTAAGGGCTGTACAGGAAATGTTGGGTCATGAATCAATCACAACCACCGAAATTTACACCCATCTTGATCGAAATTATTTAAAGAAGGCCATTGAGGAATTTCATCCACGCTCAAAAAAGAATAGAAAATCACGGGTATGAAACCCCAAAGTCCAGAGAGAATTAGGGAGAAACAAATACCGTAGCAGAGTTGCGGGAAATCTGACTGCTGTCAGGTAAGTTAAACCGCATGATATCCCTCGACTATCGCTCGGGATCCCAGCCTGCCCTCATTCGGTGGGTATAACGTTTGGTTGGAGTTCGGCTAAATGATTTTGAGAATCAAAATCATAGTCTCACTGATTAAAACTCTTCAATCTCACCGTATTCATCAACAAGAACGCCCCAATTCACTGCAATTAATTCTTTATCTTCAAAGAAAAAATCAATCATGCCATCCTCAAAAGAAAGTCGGTATTCTCCATTTTCTTCCATTTCGGTTTCAATATCAGAAAAACCATTGGCTTTCATCAAATCGGTAATTTGTTTTTCGTTCATTTTAAAAACCAATTCACCAAATAACCTGGCATTGGCATTATCGGTTTCAAAACACGAAACGATTGATTTCTCAGCTCCCCTACCTTCAATAAAAACAGACAATCCCAGATTCCAATAATTCATTATTACGGTATTGAAATCTTCATCTTCCTGAATATTTTCAATATCTTCAGCATCGCCAATGGTTGCAACCACCTGCTCAATAGTGAATCCAAAATCAATTTCCCCGAATCCAGCTTTGGGTTTAATATCAAGTGTTAATTTACTCATGTTATGTTTAATTTATTTTTTCTATTTAAATGGTGAATTAGGTTCTTTTGCCATGTGATTATAAACCATTTTATCCAAATATTTTGGAAAGAATTTATTAATCAGCACCGTCATTTTCCCTTGAGAGGTTAAAACTAATGAATTTTTTCGTTTCCCGATTGCTTTATAAATTCTATTTGCAACTTCTTCGGCCGACATCATTTCTGCTTCATCCCGAGGAGACTCTCCTTGCTGCGATCCGTCACTTCCCAGAGCGGTGGTTCTGATATTTGATGCCGTAAAACCAGGACATGCAATCAAAACATGTAAGCCTTTTTTTAAATTCTCGATTCTCACCGTTTCCAAAAAACCATGAATTGCAAATTTAGAAGCAGAATAACCCGTACGCCCCGGCAATCCTTTATATCCTGCAATGGATGAAACCCCGACCAAAGATCCTTTTGAGGCTAAAAGATGTGGCAATGCATATTTCGAACAATAAACGGTTCCCCAAAAATTCACATCCATTAATTTCCTGATTACGTTTAAATCCAAATTTTCAAACAGAGCTCGCATCGAAATACCCGCATTATTTATTAACACATCAATCCGACCATATTTATCAACAGCCTTTTGGATCAAATTCTTGCAATCTTCCTCTTTACTCACATCTGTCATCACAGGAAGAATGTCTTTAAAATTTCCACTCAATTCCCGTACAAGTTCATCAAGTTTATCTATACTTCTTGCCCCCACTACCAAAGCGGTCCCGGGTTCGGCAAATCTTTTCGTCAATGCTTTCCCTATTCCTGACGAAGCACCTGTAATAACTATTACTTTTTTAATCATTTGTTTTACTAAAGTATGGCTGCAAGTATAAATATTTTTATTTAATAAAGGGTGTTTTGTAAAATTAATTTAATAAAATAATTCTTAAAGTTAACTTTCCTCGTGGTAGAGCCATGGGGTACTTGCCTGACGGCATTGTTATACCTCATAACTCTGGTAACAAATCGGCATCAATGATAATTTGCTTAAAAGCTCTATTTAAATTATTAACCATACTTGTAAATTTAGATCCAAGTTTCCCTTTCATTTCTTTGTGACCAAAGAAACGAAACAAAGAAAGTCTTGTGAATATCAGCTATGATCAGCTTGTTCCAATTTAAAGATTAAGGTTGAATTGACTTTTTATGAACTAATAAGCTTCATGGCCTGCACCATATTCACGCCGCCCTATAGCTGCGCCAATGAATTATCTTTTATTCAATGAAGAATATTAGCAAAGCTTACAATGTCCTTCAGACATAAAAATTACAAGCTCTTTCCGAAGTATTATTGGGAAGGCTAATCAAGCGATCCATAAGATTTAACAAAAATCGAATTTTGAATAATAGACAAAATAAAAAAGATAAGAAACCTAAAAGACAAAGATCAAACGGCTTGGATCGCGACATGCAATACAAGGAATAGAGCTTGTTTTTTAGGTATGTCAGACTTGATTTTTGGTGCTTTTAATCAAGCAAAAGCACAGAAAATAAAACTAAAAGTATTCTAAAAGTTTTATTAGAACCTTATTGTAAAGGACTTCTTATTTTTTTACACTTCTTAAGGTGAAAAGGATAATCAATCTAAATCTCTTAGCATTAAAAATCTAAAAATAATTTTTATCTACATCATTTAATCATTGAAAAAAGCATCAATCAAATCTTTAATCTATTTTTGTAGAAAATAAAGGACATGCTCACGAATCGACAAATATTTAGCTTAAATCTTGCTAGCCCGGCTGCGACACCAATGGCTCTGGAAATTGTACGTGCCGAAGGCATTTATATGTTTGATGATAAAGGCAAAAGATATGTTGATCTGGTTTCAGGAGTAGCAGTAAATAATATCGGGCACAGGCATCCAAAAGTCATTGAAGCCATTAAAGATCAATTGGATCAATATTTACATTTGATGGTTTATGGGGAATATATCCAAAGTCCACAAGTGCAATTAGCAAAGCTTCTTACCGATAATTTACCAGTCGGTTTGAATTCTGTGTATCTGGTAAACTCAGGGAGCGAAGCTATTGAAGGCGCCTTAAAACTTGCAAAGCGTGTTACGAACAGAAGCCGGATTTTCTCCTTCAAAAAAGCCTATCATGGCAGTACGCATGGCGCATTAAGTGTTTTGGGACATGAAGAATTAAAAAACGCCTATCGGCCGTTGTTACCCGATGTGCATTTTTTAAATTTCAATAACGAAGATGATTTAGAAAGGATAAGCTCCCAAACGGCATGTGTGCTGGTTGAGCCAATACAGGCCGAAGCAGGAATTATTTTACCTGAAAACCATTATTTAAAAAAACTCAGGGCACGCTGCATCGAAACCGGTGCACTGTTAATTTTTGATGAAGTTCAGATGGCTTTCGGCCGAACGGGGAAATTGTTTTGTTTCGATAATTTTGATGTAATTCCTGATATAATATGCCTGGCAAAAGGCATGGGTGGAGGCATGCCCATTGGAGCATTTATCGCCTCCCGGGAAATGATGAATACCCTCACCAACAAACCTGAATTGGGGCATATCACTACTTTTGGAGGTCATCCGGTTTGTGCCGCAGCAGGACTTGCAAGCTTAAAAGTAATTATCGAAGAGAAGCTTGCTGAGAGTGCCAATGCAAAAGGTGAATTATTTAAAAAGAACCTTACCGGACTTCCCGGGATCAATCACATCAGAGGAATGGGTTTAATGTTGGCGGTTGAAGTGGAAACCCCGGATTTGAACAATAAAATCATTCATCAATTACTGGATAAAGGACTCATTGTCGATCGTTTTCTATTTAGTCAAACAGCCTTTCGAATTGCCCCACCCCTGACAATAACCGAGGACCAGATTGAAGAAATATCGGCAATTGTGGCTCAGTGTATCATTGATGCTAATAAAGGATGACTATATTCGCACTCACAGATGAGCTAATTTTCCCTGATCCGGGATTGGCAAATGAGGATGGATTGCTGGCGGTAGGTGGCGATTTGAGTCTGGAACGCTTGCTTCTGGCTTATCAGCATGGAATATTTCCATGGTACGACAATCATTCACCCATCCTTTGGTGGGCATTAAATCCGCGAATGGTTCTTTTTCCAAATAAATTTAAAGTCTCAAAAAGCTTACGTCAGCTTATCAATAAAGAAATTTTTGAAATCAGGATAGATCATAATTTTAAAGAAGTGCTGGATCAATGTAGCCTGGTTCCCCGTAAAGATCAGCATGGAACCTGGATTACCGATGAAATGAAAAATGCTTATGTAAACCTGTTTGATTATGGATTTGCACATTCTGTTGAAGCATATTTAAATCAAGAATTAGTTGGCGGATTGTATGGAGTTGCAATCGGTAAAATATTTTATGGAGAGTCCATGTTTCATCTGGTAAACAATGCCTCAAAAGTTGCCTTCTATTATTTAATACAAAAACTAAATTCGTTAAATTACAATTTAATTGACGCACAGATGGAGACCCCGTTAATCAAGAGTTTGGGTGGAGAATTGATCCCATTGGAAGCATACAGGACCATTCTGAAATCATCCATCGACAACACAAATTTTCAATGCAAATGGTGAAATAAAATGAGTATGGAGAACAAATTTATGCAAAGGGCCATTGAGCTTGCCCGGTCTAATATTACAAATTTAAAGGGTGGACCATTTGGTGCAGTAATTGTGAAGGATCATAAAATTATCGGAGAAGGATGCAATGAGGTGGTTTCTAATAACGACCCCACTGCACATGCTGAAATTGTGGCCATCAGAAATGCATGTAAGAACCTGAACAGTTTTCAATTGGATGATTGTGAAATCTATACCAGTTGCGAACCCTGCCCCATGTGCCTGGGAGCAATTTATTGGGCCAGGCCGAAAAAGATCTATTTTGCTGCAACAAGAGAGGATGCAGAACAAGCAAATTTTGATGATTCTTTTATTTATAAAGAAGTATCTTTGCCTATCGGTCAGCGAAAAATACCAACGGTTCAGTTGATGAAGGTTGAATCAAAAGCGGTATTTACTGAATGGAACGCACTTAATTTAAGGATTGATTATTGATTATTTTTTATTGAATATTAAATATTATACTTATTATGAGTTTTGAATTATCAGGAAAATTAATTGAAAAATTAGAGACCCAACAAGTTACCTCAACTTTCAGAAAGCGTGAATTCGTTCTGGAGAAGAAAGAATCTGCTTCTGGACGGGAATTTATTGAATACATCAAATTCCAGCTTAATCAGGATCGTTGCGAGTTATTGGATGCTTGTAAATTAAACGACGAACTAAATGTTAGTTTTAACATCAAAGGCCGGAAATGGGAAAAAGATGGAAAAGTGAGCTATTTCTTAAACCTTGAAGCCTGGAAAATTGATAAAGTATCAGGCGAAAATGGTCAGTCGGCGCCACCTCCATCGATGGCAGATATTCCACCCGAAATGGATGATGATTTACCCTTTTAAATATGAATAACAGATCAGCATTGGTTTTTGGAGGAAGTGGTTTGGTTGGAACCGAATTACTGAAGCTTTTAATCTCCGATTCTACCTATCATACGGTAATTTCAGCAGGAAGAAGGAACTTAGCGATCCAACATCCTAAACTTAAGCAACTCATCATCGATTTCGATCAATTGGAGTCGCAACAGGAATTACTTGCCGGACACGACGTTTATTGTTGCCTGGGCACCACCATCAAAAAAGCCAAAACCAAAGAAGCATTCCGAGCCATTGATTTTGGTTATGTAACAAGAATTGCTGCGATGACTGCAACGAATGGCATTGGGAATTTCGCGCTTGTCTCCTCCATCGGAACAGATAAAAATTCAGGCAATTTTTATTTGAGGACCAAGGGAGAAATGGAAGAAGTCGTGAAGCAACTAAAATTTAATACGCTGGTAATTCTTCGGCCTTCCTTTTTATTAGGAGACCGGACTGAAAAAAGATTTGGTGAGCAAATTGCTAAAATTGCCATCCAGATATTTAGTCCCTTACTCATCGGAAAACTCAAAAAGTATCGGGGAATTGAAGCAAAAATAGTTGCAAAAAAGATGATGAACATGATCCTTGAGGGCAATACCGGAACCTTCATCATTGAGTCTGATTTGATTAACAAATAAAACATTGAACAACAAAGTAAAGGCACACCTTGCACTGATTGGCGGCAACCTGATTTATGGATTGAATTATGTGGTTGCCAAAGGCATTATGCCCGATTACATTTCCCCAAAAGGAGTTATTTTTTGGCGGGTGCTGATTGCTTTTATTTTTTTTAACGTGTACAATTTATTTTGGGGCAAAGAAAAAGTTGATAAAAAAGATTTACTCCGACTGGCTGTTTGCGCACTTTTTGGGGTTGCCATTAATCAAATCATGTTCTTCGAAGGGCTAAACCTCTCCACCCCTATCAATGCATCCATCTTAATGACAAGCACACCCATCATTACCACAATCTTTGCTTTTTTTCTTATTAAAGAAAGACCTAACTTACTGAAAATAGTTGGCATTATTCTGGGAACCAGCGGAGCAACCGCCATAATTTTAATGGGAGGTAATTTTTCGTTAAGCTCCGATTTATTTGTTGGCAATTTATTTTTATTCCTGAATGCTGTTTCCTTTGCGCTTTACCTGGTGATTGCCAAACCTTTGCTGGTAAAGTACAAAACCATGACCGTCATCAGATGGGTTTTTAATTTTGGGATCATATTTGCATTGCCTTTCTGCATTAAACCCGCCCTGGAAGTTAATTATCAGTTGTTTGATTTTCGGGTCTGGGCCTCCATGTTCTATATCTTATTTGCGGTAACCATTTTGGCTTACTTACTGGTTAGTTCTTCGTTAAAGCATGTGAGCCCGATTGTTACCAGCTCCTATATTTACACCCAACCCTTTATTGCATCGGTAGTATCCGTATTTATTATGCACGAAAAACTCACCCTTATTGAAATCATTTCTGCTTTGCTTATTTTTTCGGGGGTTTATTTTGTGAGCAGGCAGAAAAGGAAAGCATTATCATAAAGCTTAGATATTCTTTTTTAATTTCCTTAACAATAAAAGCAATATGCTGATAAACCGGATCGAATACGAAGGAGGTTTAAAAAGAAGCAGATAAGAAAATCTTTTGAGTAATTATAAAAACTTAAAATTCCAAAAGAAAATATTGAGCACCATCTATTATTACTTTCAATACTACCAACATGTAAGTACATGTATATTATTTTTTCGAATTCCTCATATCGGGGGAATTGAGTATTTTTGAGTTTTCGAAAAAATAAGATAATGAGCAATATTAAACTATTTGAAAGCAAGCAAATTCGTTCTGAATGGAGTGAATCAAAGCAAAAATGGTATTTTGCAATAATTGATATAATTGAAATTCTCACTGAAAGTAATAATCCACGAAGATATTGGAGTGATCTTAAAAGAAAACTTAACTATGAGGGGGTTTCTCAGTTGTACGAAATTATCGTACGACTGAAGATGATTTCGTCAGATGGGAAAAAATATGAGACTGATTGTGCTGATGCAAAGGGTCTATTGCGTATTATTCAATCAATACCGTCACCTAAAGCTGAGCCATTTAAACTTTGGTTGGCTCAAGTAGGCTCTGACAGATTAGATGAGATTGAAAATCCTGAATTGGCATCACAGCGAACACGTGAACTATACAAGCTTAAAGGTTATCCTGATGACTGGGTTGAGAAACGCATGCGAAGCATTGCCATTCGGGAGGAGTTGACAGAGGAATGGAAAAATAGGGATGTAAAAAAACAAATGGAATATGCGATTCTTACTGCTGAAATTTCAAAAGCAACCTTTGGATTGACCCCTTCCGAGTATAAGAAAGTAAAAGGTCTAAACAGTCAAAATTTGAGAGATCATATGACAGACCTTGAATTAATATTTTCAATGTTAGGCGAAGCATCAACAACAAAAGTAACCAGAGCTAAAAATGCAAAAGGGTTCATTGAGAATAAAGTAGCTGCACGAATAGGTGGTAAAATAGCGGGAAATGCTTTGAAGGAATTAGAGAAGGAAAGTGGTGAAAAGGTGATTACATCAGAAAATTATTTACCCGAGACAAAGAAGGGCAAAGAATTACAAAAGGGTAAAAAGAAATAGAATATTACTAATGCTGATTTGACTAGTTATATTATTACGAAGATTCAAATAAAAACATAAACAAAAATTGCCAATACATAATCGATTAGGCGGCTGACGGACAAAAGTCTGTCAGTACACCCCCGTTCCAAGCTTGCAGCAGGCAAATTTACAATTCAATATTATTCTTTAGATATTTTTAAAAAGATTACTGTAACTACATAATGACA
>PHDM01000050.1 GCA_002840985.1 Bacteroidetes bacterium HGW-Bacteroidetes-17 | reverse complement strand
TTAGTTTTCCCTTTATTCCTAATTCTGTTACTGTTGCCATTGTATATAGTTTAAGTTCGTAGCAGATTCGTACCAGGCTGTTACACACTCCGTATCATGTTCGTATTAATACGGACTTAATTCGGAGTGTATATGATGATGGTACGAAGATAGTAAATAGATGGTTCGAAGTCAAGTCTTTGCAAAATAATACTGACTTTATTTTCTTTCTGAGCTATCCGGGCCAGTGTCATACTTCATAATTCTGGTAACAAATCGGCATTTGTGCTCGTTTGTTTAATAGTCATATTTTAATTATTAAACCATACTTGTAAATGTAGATCATAGTGTCTTTTTCATTTCTTTGTGACCAAAGAAACCCCGCCTGCGGACGGGCAGGCCCGCCTGCGGACGGGCAGGGAAACAAAGAAAGTCTTGTGAATATCAGCTATGATCAGCTTGTTCCAATTTAAAGATTAAGGTGGAATTGACTTTTTATAAACTAATAAACTTCATGGCCTACACCATATTCACGCCGCCCTATTGCTGCGCCAATGAATTATCATATATTCAATAATGAATATTAGCAAAGTTTACAATGTCCTTCAGACTTAAAAATTACAAACTCTTTCCGAAGTATTATTGTGAAGGCTATCCGAGCGATCCAGAAGATTAAACAAAAATTCGATTTTGAAAAATCGACAAATTAAAAAAGATAAAAAACATAAAAAGACAAATATCAAACGACTTGGATCGCGACATGAAATACAAGGAATAGAGCTTTTTTTTTAGGTATGTCAGACTTGATTCCTGCCTGTACTGCTGTTGAGGCAGGCAGGCGTTCAACTACAGATTTCAATGCACTTTATTTTTTGAAATCCGGGTTTCACGAATAAAGAACTAGTCTTAACCAAGAATAAACTTATTGATTTACAACAACAAACATCTTCGATTAAAACCTATATTGAGAAGGAAGTCCCAATACCGAAAGATCTTTTAAGACATTACAGAAAATCACATGGTGCCACCAAAAAGAAAATACTTGATTGCATCTTTTCTAAAAAACTCGTTTTCGAAAGAAAAAGTTGCAATACTCATTTTCACAGAACCAGCACTAAGATCATTAGGATTAGCAAGGCTTTATAAATGACAATTTTTGAATGACAATTTATAAATGCTTATTTTTTATTGAAGATATGTTTATAGAATAAAATAAGCAATAAGCAATAATCATTATTTATTTAAAAAAGTGCCCAGAACAAGACTCGAACTTGCACGGATTTGCATCCACTGGTCCCTGAAACCAGCGCGTCTACCAATTTCGCCATCTGGGCAATTCAAATGATTATTTTCGAATGTTTATTTTTTATTGAAGATGTTTATAGAACAAAATAATCAATCATCAATCAAAAAAGTGCCCAGAACAAGACTCGAACTTGCACGACCTAACGGTCACCAGCCCCTCAAGCTGGCGTGTCTACCAATTTCACCACCTGGGCAATTTCAATGATTAATCATTGAAAGAATTTGCAAAATTAACATTATTTGCCAAATTCACATTGATAATTCTAAATTAATTCTTTAATTAAAATCAGCTTAAGATTAGAAAAATTAGTTTTATTTTTATGCCTGAATACATTAAAGCAAAATAAATAATATGCTTAAAAACAACGATGTTGAATTCCTCAAAACTAAAGGTATAAGCGAAGAACAATTAAAATCCCAGATACAGAATTTCAAGAAAGGATTCCCTTATTCAAATATAAACGCTGCCGCGATTGAAGGGAACGGGATCATCAAATTCAGTGATATTGAGATCAAAGAGCTAGTTGAATATTTCAATTCGGAATCATTAGGCCGGGAGATCATTAAATTCGTTCCGGCTTCTGGTGCCGCAAGTCGAATGTTCAAGCATCTATTTGAATTCAGGGCTCATCCTGACCCTAAACAATTGAACGATCCGGGGTTTAATTCAGTAGGCTATTTTTTTAAACATTTGACCGAATTTGCATTTCATGATGATTTATCCGAAATCTTTGAATCCAAGGGTATTAAGCTTTCAGAATCCATCCGTAATAAAGATCATGAAAAAATCATTGACCTATTACTTAATACAGAAGGACTTCAATATGCATCTTTGCCCAAAGGGTTATTGAAATTTCATAATTATAAGGATGGTGCCCGACTGGCAATCGAAGAGCATCTGGTTGAAGGAGCTGTATATTGTAAGAATGCCGACAATAAGGTAAAAATTCATTTCACGGTATCGCCCGAACATCAGGAGGAATTTGGAATTGCGATTGAAAAAGTAAAAAGAAAGTATGAAATAGCATTCAATATTCACTTCGAGATCAGTTTCTCCATTCAAAAACCCTCGACCGACATGATAGCAGTTGATTTGCAAAATGAACCTATTCGTACTGGAAACGGCAACTTAGTTTTTAGGCCGGGAGGGCACGGAGCCCTTATCGAAAACCTGAATGACATTGATGGAGATATTATTTTTATTAAAAACGTTGATAATATCGTACCGGACAGATTAAGAGAAACAACTTATATCTACAAAAAAGTTATTGCCGCACATCTGATTAAATTACAAGCGCAAACTTTCGAATATCTTACCAAACTAAAATATGAAGCAATCCCTGATAAATTATTAAGCGAAATTGAAGCGTTTGCCAAAAACAAATTATTTATCGACTTACATGACAAACCAATAAATAAAGATCGTGCCGAATATTTGTTCAATAAAATGAACCGCCCCATAAGGGTGTGCGGAATGGTAAAAAACGAAGGAGAACCAGGAGGCGGGCCCTTTTGGGTCCTCGATCAAAATGGCAACCAATCACTTCAAATTGTCGAAAGCTCACAAATCGACCTGAAAAACCAAGAACAGAAAAAAATAGTGGGCAATGCTACCCACTTCAATCCAGTTGATTTGGTTTGTGGTGTTCGCGATTATCAAGGAAATAAATTCAACCTTAAGAATTATGTTGATCCTCAAACCGGGTTTATCTCCATCAAATCACAAAATGGCAAAGAGCTTAAAGCTCAGGAATTGCCCGGATTGTGGAATGGTGCCATGGCTGATTGGATCACTATTTTCATTGAATGCCCGATCATCACTTTTAATCCTGTTAAAATCATTAACGATTTATTGAGGGAACAACATCAGTAATAAGCAATAAGTGATGAATGTTAAATCCTGATTATTTGAGACATTGGATTATTTTAAATTTATGGTGAAAGCCTTATTTTCTTCCAATGAATTCCATCTAACTTATAAACAATCCGATCGTGCAAACGATTAGGTCTCCCCTGCCAAAACTCAAATAAATCTGGTTTTAAGATGTACCCACCCCAATGTTCAGGTCGTTTTAAACTTTTACCCAATGTTTCTGCCTTTATTTGCTCAAATTTCTTTTCGAGCATTGAACGTTCCTTGATGGGTTGGCTTTGTTGAGAAGAAATGGCTGCAATCTGGCTATCATATGGCCTCCCGTTAAAGTACTCGTCTGAAATTTCCGGATTTGTTCTACTAATTTTTCCTTCAATCCGAATTTGCCTTTCTTGTTCTTTCCAGTAAAACAATAAACTGGCAAATGCATTTCCCTCTAATTCCTGACCCTTTCTGCTTTTATAATTACTAAAAAAAACAAGTCCATTATCACTTATATCTTTTAACAACACAATTCTTGTCGAAGGTCTTCCTTGCGGAGAAACCGTTGAAAGCACCATTGCTGTTGCATCATCCTCAATTAATTTAATTGCTGAGCCCAGCCATACCCTAAATTCATTCAAGGGATTTTGATCCATCAAATGTTCATCAAGGCTGGATTTTTCATATTCCCTTCTGATACCATGTAATCTATTTACTTCTTCCATATCATGATGTGTCTTTTTAATAAACAATTTTACAATTTAGGTGAATCTAATCGCACCAATAAACATTTAAATTTGCTAACTTGGCGTTCAAATTTAAGAAAATTAATATGATGAAATTCCGACTATTTTCTACCAAAGTAAGAACCCGCCCTACAATGACGGGAAAACTACTTATTTTTTTCGTATTAATTATTATCATCTTTTTTATTTTCAAAGGATTAAACAAATTCCTGAGTATTACAGAACCCGTTCAAAGCAAAGTATTGGCAGTAGAAGGATTTCTCCCTGATTATACGCTTAAGGACCTGATGATTGAATTTTATCAAGGTAATTATGAGATCATGATCATCATCGGAAAGCCAATTGGTCAGGGCAATTATATCATCGGATACATGACCTCTGCCGATTTAATGAAAACATCGTTGATGAAAATGGGAATGGATACTTCAAAAGTTATAAATATTTCCATCCCTGAAACGGTTTTCCGTGACCGGACTTACAATACAGGATTATTACTTTGGGATTGGCTTCAAAAAAACAAATACGAAACAAAAACTGTAAATGTGTTCACCCTTGGCTGTCATGCTAGACGATCACTCTTATTATTTGAACAAGCATTGGGTCCTGATTATGAAGTTGGTATAATCGCAGGAAACGATAAGAATTATGACAAAAAGAAATGGTGGAAATCAAGTGAGGGATTCAGAACCGTGCTTAATGAGGCGCTTGCATATTTCTATGCGAAATTCTTATTTAACCCCGATAAAGAAATTGCACTTGCTGACCTTAAAGCCGGATTTTTTATTGATGAAATACAATACCAAAGAAATGCCAAGGACCTTGAATTTGCAAAGTCTGAAACAAGCCCGATGACAGAAGAGCAATTAAAAACCTTTGTTATGCTTAATTATTTTGAAGTTAATCCGACATTCAAAGTTAAAGGACTCTTTGTAAAAGATACAATCTTCCGGACTTTTGAAATGAAGACCTCAACCGATCGCTTGCCCTTATATTCAACTTATGGCAAAATTCATTTTACTATTGATACTATTAAATGCGTTTTAAGTGCTTATCAAAACGTAGAACTGGCTAAACGTACCGGATATGAAGATTATTTATTCATTCCATTCAGAGATTTAACCAGTGGAGAAGAAACATATGGTGCCGGAAGGTATCTTGACTTTCGGTATCATGGTGAAGATACAGTATACATTGATTTTAATCTTGCTTATAACCCTCTTTGTGCTTACAATCACAAGTATTCGTGCCCCATACCACCTTACGAAAATCATTTAAATGTAAGGATAGATGCCGGCGAATTGAAATATGAAGATCATTAAATGATGAAACGAGTGCCAACATTCTGGACAAGTTCTATTTGGCATATGAAAACAATATACAAGCCGATGAAAAAAATAAAAATCACCGTATTATATGCTGAAGATGATCCTATTTTAAGGGAAAAATTCAAGAAAATTCTTTCACAGAAATTTGAAACACTTTTAGTTGCCGAAAATGGGCGTGAAGGTTATGATTTGTATGTTGAGCATAAACCTGACCTCATCCTATCTGACATCAAAATGCCTGAAATGGATGGCTTGGAAATGATTGAAAAAATCAAAAAATTAGATAAATCAGCCAAGGCAATCGTGATGTCGGCTTTTAGTAAACCTCATTATTTTTTACGAGCCATCACCATTGGAGTTCAAAGTTACTTGATCAAACCGGTTGAAACAAAACGACTTTTTACTGCCATCGACGAGCTTGCCGATCGCATTATGCTCGAGCGGAATATCAAATATGAAGAATACAGGCGGGTGAAACTTGAAGACATGATCAGGCAAAGCAAATCGGTGCAGGAAGCAGTAAATTTTGCCACTGAAGAATTTCTTCGTTTTGATTTTAGTGAAGAAACTTTTAAAAAAGTACTTAAGAATCTGGGTCGGGCAACAGGTGCAAGCAGGGTTTATATATTCGAAAATGCCATCATTGACAAAGCTTTAGTTACAAGCCATAAAATAGAATGGACCAACAAAAACATCAAATCTCAAATTGACAATCCGGATTTACAATATTTTAATTTTGCAAAATCAGGATTTAAACGTTGGGTCGATACATTAAAAAACGACAAACCTCTATATGGTTTAGTTAAAAATTTTCCGGAAAAGGAAAAAGAAATATTATCGGCACAAAATATCCTATCCATCGCTGTTTTACCAATTTTTATTCACAACAAGTGGTGGGGATTTATCGGGTTTGATGAATGCACCTATGAACGGGAATGGAGCGATACCGATCTCAAAATATTCTCCATCACTGCTGATATTATTGGTGCTGCCATTCACCGAAATCAGGTTGAGCAGGAATTGTTATTACTAAACAATGAATTGGAAACACGTGTAGATAAAAGGACAAAAGCTCTTCAAAAACAAGTAAACGATCGTAAACTTGCCGAAATACTCCTTCGCGAAAGTGAGGAAAAATATCGTCAAATATTTGAAAATGCGAATGATGGAATTCTGCTGACGGTCGATGGTGTAATCAGATTTGTTAATCCCAAATTATGTGAAATTACAGGTTTTCTGCCAAAGGAAGCCATCGAACGACCATTCACCGACTTTGTACATCCCGATTACCGCGATGTTGTTTACGATAACCATGTTGGTAGGTTAAAGGGCATGGTGGTTCAGGAAAGATACGATATCAAGGTATTCACAAAGAGTGGTGAGGAAAAATGGTTTGAGATTAAGTCGGCATTACTAACATGGGAACAAAAACCTGCCGTTCTGACTTTTATCAGCGATGTTACCGAAAGAAAGAGAACTGAAGATGAACTAAGCGAGCTTAACCTGAATCTTGAAAAAAGAGTTAAAGAAGAATTAAAAAAAACTGAAGAACAGCAACGACTTTTAATTCAAAAATCAAAACTTGAATCGCTGGGTGAGCTTGCTGCCGGGATTGCCCACGAAATAAACCAACCATTAGGGGGAATTTCAATGGCAATGGACAATATCCTGATTAAACTTAATGATGGTGAGGTTTCAAAAGATTACCTTCAACAAAAAATCAGACAATCATTTGAAGATATTGAACGCATCAAAACGATTATTGACCATATCCGAACATTCTCGAGAGGACAACAACAAACTGAATTTACAAAAGTGGACATCAATGTGGTTATCCGTAATGCATTATCAATTATTAACAACTTATATTCGAACCATCAAATTAATTTCGTCCTCGATTTGGTGGAAACAGATAATTTCGTTTATGGCAATCAATATCGGCTAGAGCAGGTATTATTAAACCTATTATCTAATGCAAAGCATGCAGTTGATGAGAAAAAAGAGAAACAAGGATCTGATTCTTCATTTAATAAGAGAATTAGTATAAACAGTGCCAGCCGGGATAAAAACCTTGTAATCGTTATTGAAGATAATGGAATTGGAATTGCAAATGAACATCTAAATAAAATATTTGACCCCTTTTATACCACCAAAGAATTTGACAGGGGGACAGGGCTTGGCCTATCCATATCGTATGGATTAATCAAAGAGATGAAGGGCGACATCAAGGTTGAAAGTGAGCAAGATAAATATACCATTATGTCAATCACATTGCCAAAATTTAAATCATGAACGAACTTAAAATATTAGTACTTGATGATGAAAAAAGAGTAAGGGAAGAAATTGAGGAATTTCTGGTAGGGAATCATTATAAGGTTTATAAAGCCGCCTCACCTTCCGAAGCTTTTACCGTTCTGAAGAACATCAAAATCGATATTGGAATCATTGATATCAAATTACCCGAAATGGATGGGATAACGGTGATGAAAAAAATAAAAGAGCAGGATCCAACCATTGAGATTATCATGATTTCGGGTCATGGTGACATGAACAGTGTTATAGAGGCCATGCGCTCAGGTGCTGCTGATTATTTTCCAAAGCCTTTTCGTTTACTGGAAATAAACAATGCCATTGAACGTACCAAACGATTTCGCGATTTAAACCTTAAACTTCAGGAAGTTGAAGCTAGTAATACACTATTATCAAAAGAATTACATGCCAATATTGGTCAGCGCTTAATTGGAGAGAGCAGGGCATTAAAGAAAGTGATCGACCTTATGAGCAAAGTAGCTAAAAGCGATACAACATCAGTTTTGATTACAGGAGAAAGCGGAACGGGTAAAGAACTGATTGCAAGAGGCATTCATTACTTAAGTAACCGAAAAAATAAATCTTTTCATTCAGTAAATTGCTCGGCTATTCCTGAAAGTTTATTTGAAAGTGAGTTTTTTGGGCACAAAAAAGGATCGTTTACAGGTGCCGATAACGATAAACAGGGTTGGTTTGAAATTGCAGATAAAGGAACTTTATTTTTAGATGAAATCAGTGACATGCCTTTAAATCAGCAAGCTAAGCTTTTGCGTGTGCTTGAAGAACGAAAAGTAAGCAAGGTAGGTTCACATAACTTAATCGCGGTTGATGTAAGAGTCATTGCTGCCTCAAATCGTGATCTTGAAAAGATGAGCGAAGACAACAAATTCCGTTTTGACCTATACCATCGTTTAAGTTCGTTTGTAATTCATGTTCCGCCTTTACGGGAACGCAAGGAAGATATAAAAGTACTCTTAAACTATTTCATTAAGGAATATTCGCGAAGAATGGCCAAATCAATAAAAACAGTAGATCCTGAAATTTTTAATGATTTGTTGAATTATTCCTTCCCCGGAAATGTTCGTGAACTGAAGAATATGGTAGAACGGGCAATGATCGTTTGTGATGAGGATCATTTAAGCATTAATCATTTTCTTTTTAACCGGGATAAAATATCCAGAAATCATGAATTACAAGCTGAAGTGCTTGACCTAGAATTAACTGAGAAAGAAATGATCTTAAAAGCACTTGAACGAACGGGTAATAATAAATCAAAAGCGGCTGCTTTATTGAATATTTCCTGGCAATCTCTTGATCGACGTCTTAAAAAATATGGAATTACTGATCAGTCCTGATCGTTTTTTGCTTTTCCTTTGACACGTCCCAATAAGCTTTCCAGATCGGCTTCAAACTTCTTGTTTAAATCAATTTGATGAGCAAGTTTTAGGTTAGCCATTCCTAAAGCTTCTTCAAATTCGTCACGTTCTGCAATTAGTTTAGCCATTTCATCACTTAGTTCTTCCACTTCTTTACGAATATCAGCTATTTCATTAGAATTATTTGATGGAGGAATTTCGGACTGCATTGCCTGCTCGGATTTTAAAATATCATAAGCCTTTTTTATTGAGAGGGCATTATTCTCAAGCAATTCCATTTCACCTGCATACTCTTCAATTTGATCCTTCAATAAATCCGTTTCCTTTTTATGTGCTTCCTTAAGCTTTAGTATACCTTCCATGTAGTTATCCGAATCAGAAGATAATTTTTTGTGTTTGTTTATAATGAAAATGAATCCAATTACAACTCCTACTAAAAGCAAACCCAAAATAATGGCAATAATCAGTAAAGTATTTTTATATTTTTCTGTCTGAGAAAGAGCAGTATTGACTCTGGCATTATCTGCAATCAGCTCATCTCTTAATTTTGAAAGTTCAAGCACACGTGCCTGTAAAACTGATTCACCCGGTGAAACAATTGCAATAGAATCAAGCATCATATTATCAAAAAGCACAACAGTTTCAAGTTTATTAGACAAATCAACCATATTAATCCAGGTTCGGGAGCTCATGGTATCCTTAAAATTGACATACTCCTGATACAGGCTATCTCTTTGTAATTTTAATTCATCTTTTTGGGCAAAACCAGAGATCATCATAAAAACAAAAACAAAACTTAATATACGTGCTCTCATCATTTTTTTGTTTATGGTTGGATTAGGATAATTTTTCAGCTTAGTTCATTCGATATAAATCCAATACACAAATTTAAACATTAAATAACACCTTCAAAGTTTAAATTGCAAAGAAATGGGAATTGAAAAAAACAGGAAAGATTTAGTGAATCGTCATTAAACAAAAAAACCACCCGAAGGTGGTTTTAAATTATTTTTTTATCATATCAACAATGGCTTTAAAAGCCTCCGGATTATTCATAGCCAAATCGGCCAGAACCTTTCTGCTGAGTTCGATATTATTTTCATGTAATTTTCCCATGAATACGGAATAACTCATATCGTACAAACGTGCGGCAGCGTTAATTCTCTGAATCCATAATCCACGGAAAGTTCTTTTTTTGTTTCTTCTGTCTCTGAAAGCATACTGCTGACCTTTTTCATAAGCATTCTTTGCTACAGTCCAGACGTTTTTTCGGCGACCAAATTGACCTTTGGTCTCCTTCATTACTTTTTTTCTTCGTGCCCTAGAGGCAACTGAATTTACTGATCTTGGCATTTTTCTTGATTTTTTACGTTAGCGCCTCTAAATCGAGATCTTACAAGCTAACCGTAAGTTATACACTAATTTTACTTTTGAATCATGAGTCTTACATTTTTCTCATCTGCTGGATCAACGATTGCGATATGCGTTAAATTACGCTTCTGCTTGGTTGATTTTTTAGTCAGGATGTGACTTTTGTAAGCATGCTTCCTTTTAATTTTCCCCGATCCAGTAACGGTAAACCGTTTTTTAGCACTGGATTTCGTCTTCATTTTTGGCATTACTTCTCTTTTTTATTAGTTATTAATAGATAAGCTTTAATTGCTTATTTCTTTGGGCTTATGATCATAATCATTCGCTTTCCCTCTAATTTTGGAAGTTGCTCAACTTTACCATAATCGATTAATTCCTGAGCAAATCTTAGCAAAATGATTTCACCTTTTTCTTTGTAAACGATGCTTCTGCCTTTAAAAAAGACGTCAACTTTAACCTTTGCACCGTCTTGTAAAAAATTGATCGCATGTTTTAACTTGAAATTAAAATCATGTTCATCAATATTAGGTCCAAGACGAATTTCTTTTACAATAACTTTCGCTGTTTTAGCTTTAATTTCTTTCTGTTTCTTTTTTTGTTCATAAAGAAACTTTTTATAATCGATCACCTTACAAACCGGTGGGTTTGCAGTAGGTGAGATTTCAACTAAATCGAGGCCTAATTGATTAGCGATTTCAAGTGCCTCACGAATTTGATAAATCCCTACGGTAACATTTTCACCAACTACCCTAATTACGGGCGAGGTAATGTATTGATTTATGCGATGGGGATCCTCTTTTCTTTTTATTCCTCGGCGAGGTCCTCCTCCTTTGAAATTTAAACTTTTAGCTATTGTGTTGTTCTCCTATCTTTAATTAAACTTATGAAATATCCTGAACGACTAACCTTTTGTCATTTCAGCTACTTCTTTATTTACCAGTTCTGCAAATTTTTCAATACTCATCGTTCCCAGATCACCAGCTCCGTGTTTACGCACAGATACTGTTCCATCTTCTTCTTCCTTTTCTCCAACAATCAACATGTATGGAATCTTACTCATTTCTGCGTCACGAATCTTTCTACCTGTTTTCTCGTTCCTTTCGTCAACGAGGGCGCGAAGGTCGCAATTATTTAGCAAATTTAAAACTTTTTTTGCATAATTATGATATTTTTCACTGATTGGCAGTATTATAGCTTGTTCTGGTGTGAGCCACAGCGGGAAGTTCCCCGCACAATGCTCAATCAACACTGCAACAAATCGTTCCATCGAACCAAATGGTGCACGGTGAATCATTACCGGACGGTGTTTTTCATTATCGCTGCCTACGTATTCAAGCTCAAAGCGTTCTGGTAAATTATAATCAACCTGGATGGTTCCCAACTGCCATTTACGACCGATCGCATCTTTAACCATAAAGTCCATCTTGGGCCCGTAAAATGCTGCTTCGCCAAGCGCAATATTATATTCTAGGCCCTCTTCCTGAGCCACTTCTAAAATTGCTCTTTCTGATTTTTCCCAGTTTTCATCCGAACCTATATATTTTTCTTTATTATTTGGATCTCTAAACGAAATTTGAGTCGTAAATTCTTTAAAATCCAAGGCTTTGAAAATCTGCATCACGATGCTGATAACACCTTTAAACTCATCTTTGAGCTGATCGGGTGTACAGAAAATATGCGCGTCATCCTGTGTAAATCCCCTTACACGGGTCAATCCATGAAGTTCACCACTTTGTTCATAGCGATAAACCGTACCAAATTCGGCATATCTAACGGGTAAATCTTTATAAGATCGTGGTTTTACCTTGTAAATTTCGCAATGATGAGGGCAATTCATCGGTTTCAGGAAGAATTCCTCGCCTTCATTTGGTGTTTTAATGGGGCGGAAAGAATCTTCGCCATATTTTTGGTAATGACCTGATGTTTTATAAAGTTCAACATTACCGATATGTGGACAGATTACAGGTTCGTAGCCTGCTTTACGCTGAACGCCTTTCAGAAATTTTTCAAGTTGTTCTCTAAGAATGGCTCCTTTCGGAAGCCATAACGGTAATCCCATACCAACATTAGTTGAAAAAGCAAACAATTCAAGTTCTTTACCCAGCTTTCGATGATCGCGTTTCTTAGCTTCTTCAAGCAATTCTAAATACTCCGTTAAATCTTTTTGTTTAGGAAAGGTGATCCCGTACAAACGAGTCAATTGTTTTCTTTTCTCATCTCCTCTCCAATAAGCACCAGCAACTTTTAAAACTTTTGCAGCTTTTATGAATGATGTATTGGGAATATGTGGACCGCGGCAAAGGTCAGTAAAACTTCCTGACTCATAAAAAGTTATTTCACCATCATTTAAGCCTTCGATAAGCTCTAATTTGTACTCATCTCCCTTTTTAGTGAAAAATTTATTGGCATCTGCTTTAGAGACTTCTTTTCTGAAAAAGACCTGCTTTTCTCTGGCAAGCTCCAGCATTTTATCTTCTATTTTTTTAAAATCAGCATCACTGATTACCTGATCACCTAAATCAATATCATAATAAAAGCCACTTTCAATATCAGGTCCAATGCCGAATTTAGCACCCGGGTATAATATTTCAACTGCCTCTGCCATCAAGTGAGCTGATGAATGCCACATGGCCGATTTACCTTGTGTATCGTTCCAGGTAAAAAGTTTTAGGTTAACATCTTTATGGATGGGCCTGGTAGCATCCCAAATCTCATCATTAACCTGGGCGGCGAGCACATTTCGGGCTAAGCCTTCGCTAATGCCCATTGCAATATCCAAGGCTGTAGAACCAGCTTCAACTTCTTTTACCGACTGATCGGGTAACGTAATCTTTATCATATGGTAATTCCTTAAAAATGGGTGCAAAGTTAAGCATTTTATCTAAATAGTTAAAAAATTAATTGATCTTAAAATTCGATTATTGGCTCAAAAGAACATGCTTTTTTATACTTTTGTCTCATTGTAAATGAATTTAAAGAAGATGGGAAAAACACACTATAAATTGAGATCAATATTAAGCAATGAAATCTTTGAAGACAAAGGATGGATGCTTGATACACCAAATCAACAAACTCCAAGTCTGATCCGAGCTGAGTATGAACAAAAACAACTTCATTTAAAAGATGAAGACTTAGGCATTTACAAATTTTCCGACTGGCTACCCATTTGTAAAACCCTCAAAGGATCGTCGGCACCAATCACTTATAAAAGTGAAGGATTAGCCAAAGAACTTGGATTAAGCAATTTATACATCACTTTTAGTGGATACTGGCCCGAAAAAGGCATTCAGATGAAAACTTGTTCCTTCAAGGAAACTGAAGCATATACCGTTTGTGCCAGAATGAATCCACATAAAGATAAAGTTTTGGTGGTGGCTTCAGCAGGGAATACGGCCCGTGCATTTGCACAGGTATGTTCCGATAATCATATCCAACTGCTGCTTTGTGTACCTGAAGACAACTTGGATGCGCTTTGGTTTGATGCTCCTTTAAACAATTGTGTTAAGTTGATCTCATCCCGAAGCGGAAGTGATTATTTTGATGCCATTCATCTTTCAAATATTGCCGCCGGGATGGATGAATATTATCCGGAAGGCGGTGCAAAAAATGTTGCCCGACGCGATGGCATGGGAACGACAATCTTATCAGCCACAACTTTTATAGGTCGAATTCCCGATTATTATTTCCAGGCTATTGGCAGCGGAACAGGTGCCATTGCTGCATGGGAAGCCAATTTACGACTCATTGAAGACGGTCGCTTCGGCAATCATAAAATGAAATTGATGGTTTCACAAAATGCACCTTTCACCCCTATTCATGATGCATGGAAGGCAGATTCAAGAGCTATGCTGCCATTGGATGATGATTTGGCCCGAAAACAGGTAGAAGAAATTGAGGCCAAGGTTTTATCAAACCGTAAGCCCCCCTACCCCATTATTGGTGGGTTGTACGATGCAATGAAAGATGCTGGGGGCGATATCCTTTTGGCAACGAATGAGGAGGGCAGAAATGCTGCCAAGCTTTTTCAGGAGCTTGAAGGAAACGACATTCATCCGGCTGCTGCAATTGCTGTGGCAACTTTGATTAATTCCGCCAAAAATAATGAAATCGAAAAGGATGCTGTGATCATGTTGAACATCACAGGTGGTGGGGAAGAACGATTTAAAGCCGAGAGGGATTTGTTTTACCTGAAACCCGTCCTGGTATTTGATATCAATCCTGATGAGCTTGCAGTTAAAAAAGCATTGGAAGGATTGTTTAAATTGAAGTAATACAATTGAAATATAATTGAATTCTAATTTAGAATATTTATGCATTTTAATCATTCATCCCAAATTATAAAAATGGGAGGTATAAGACTTTATTTTATTCTTTTACTTGTTTCATTTTCTTTAAATGTTATGGCTCAAGATAATCGAGCTCAATTACCTTCAACTATGCGCAATATGTATTTCGAGGTGAATATCGGTTCCATCAATTACCCATTTTCGGAAACTCATCTTGAGCCGGGTTATACCTTTGAATCTATTCATATTCCTCACACAGCAGTTCGTTTAGTTTTATTTGGCTATGATTTCAATGATGCCTTATCGGCCCGGATTACCTATATGCGCCCTGTTTCGTGGATCAGATATAATTACACGATAAATGGGGTTGAAGAACCTTTAAGCGGCAGTAAAACCGTTTGGATGAATTATGGCGGTTTAACCCTAAAATATAAATACCGCTTTAATGAACATTTTAACATGTTTGCCGAAGGTGGTTACACGATAGTGACCCGTCATGGCTTCAACGATATTAATGGGCCCGTGGTTAAAGATGCAAAAATAAGTTCTTACGTTATCGGTGGCGGCTTAACATACGATTTCAGTAATAAATTAGGATTGTCGATCAGCTCAATCTTTTCGCCAAAAAACACAAAGGAAAAACAACCATCAAGCACTTTTATAGCAGCCGGGCTCATATTCCATCTACAGCCTTACACCGAACAACAGCTTGAAGAAATAGCCAATTCAGGCTATATTTATCCTAAACAAATAATCCAATTTGGATATTCAAATAACACACTTGGATATGGGATCAATAATGCTTTAGAAAAAGTTCACCTGTTTTGGGGTGGAAGTGTACAAGTCAGACAGGGGTTTTCAATCAATTACCAGCGTAATATTTTTCACGCTGCAAAGGTGTTTTCAATGGATTGGGGGGTCAATTTTTCGGTTTGGCAAAGCGACCTTAACCGGGAGGAATTTTTTACCTTATCCGTATTTCCGGTACTCAAATTCACCTTCTTACATTCCAAACCCGCTGACGCCTACATCTATTACTCAATTGCAGGACCCACTTATATTTCTAAATCCGTTATTGATAATAAGCTCACCGGAGAAAATTTCACTTTCCAGGATAATATCGGGCTTGGTGTATTTTTTGGAGAAAAACGGAATTATAATGCCGAAATCAAAATCGGACATTATTCAAATGGGAATATCTTTCCGGGAAATCCGGGAATTAAAATCCCCTTATCCTTTAACTTAGGATATAGCTTCTAGAATTCCAACCTCAATCTCAGTAAAAAGGGGTTGTCCATAAAGATTTTTTTAATGGTCAGATTGAGCTTGTCGAAATCTGGAATCCATTTATATTAAGACATCTCGACTTTGCTCGATGTGACTTTTTTGAATAATTCTTTACTTTTTGGACAGCCTCTTTTTACAATTACTAAATTTCTTCTGTTTCAACAATTTTTGCCATGATATCGGCATACTGAATTAGCAGGTATTTTTTGCCTTCCAATTCTGTTTCGGTACCACTAAACGCTTTGTACAATACAGTATCTCCAACGGCAATTTCTGCATTGTCGATATTACTCATGGCCAATACTTTTGAAATATTTTGTTTCTCTTTGGCCGAATCAGGGATAATGATACCTGATGCTGTTCTTTGCTCTTTCTTGTCATCAGAAAAATCTAAAAGTACATTCTGATTTATGGGTTGCAATTCTCTCATTTTTGATTGATTATTTTTAATTGATTATTTTAACCTCAGTTCGATCTAAGTATCTCTCATAAACTTGTTCGATATGCATGAAATTTAGTCGATTGAGCCGATAAGATGTTAGATACTAGATTAAGATATTAGCAATTAGATTAAGAGTCTTTTTTCTAACATCTAAAGTCTAACGTCTTGAATCTTAATTTACTAAAACGATTATTACATAGGAGACTATATTTCTGTGGTTTATATATAGAATTCACATTTATTTTAGAATATTAATTCCCAATAATTCATTGATCCGTGCTTTATTGAATCCCACGATCATTTCCCCGTTAATATCAGTTTGAGGTACTCCCTGTTGCCCGCTTCGTCTAACCATTTCTTCTGCTGCTCTCTGGTCACGAGAAACATCAATATCCGAGAAATGGACCTTATTTTGTCGTAAATACGTTTTAAGTGTATTGCACCAGCTACATGTGGGGGTTGAATAAACAGTCACCCTTTTTGCCAGGCTTTCTTCGTTTTTTGCTGTGGCAAAGAAAATGGCATCTTCAAACAGGGCTTTATAATGACCGGAGTTATTGCAACCCTTCACCACATTTTTAAACTTAGCTTGCTCAAATTCAATTAAAACCGGTGCACTCGTAATTTGATATTGTGGATGAATATCACGAACCTGATTTACATCAGCGTACATCACATGCACCTCATCCACCTGCCCGCTTGCTTCCATTACTTGTTTGAATGCGCAATCGCTTTGCTCGCTACCTGATTTATAGAGCAATAAAAAGGCTTTTTCCTTTTCGACAATTTGTGCCTTTAAATCTGAAAATGAATTTATTTTTATCATCTTTAAAATTAATTTTTGCTTCTTAAATAATCGGCGACACTTAATGCTGCAATGGTACCATCCGCAACTGCTGTGGTCACCTGCCTGTATTTTTTAACGATACAATCCCCGGCAGCAAAAACTCCCGGTACATTGGTTTTCATGTCGGTATCCACCACAATCTCTCCCCTGTTATTTAAATCAACAACACCGTGCAAATCTTCTGTATTTGGCAAGTATCCAATAAAAATGAAAGCACCATCGGTTTTCATTTCTGCAACTTTCCCAGTTGGTAGGTGCTCAATTTGAACAGCACTTAACTTCCCGTTGCCTGAAAACACCTTCAATTCCGATTCCATAATGAAATTTATTTTAGGATTTTCCTGTGCTTCGATGATGGCATGTTTAAATGCCTGAAATTGATCAAACTGATGAACAATCGTAACTTTTGTAGCATACCTGGTCAGCGAAACCGCTTCTTCCAGCGCAGAATTACCTCCGCCCACAACTACAATTTCTTTATCCGTAAAAAAATCACCATCACAGGTTGCACAGTAAGAAATCCCGGTTCCTTTAAATTGATCTTCGCCCGGAATGTTCAGGTTTCGTGGTCTGCCACCCGGGGTTAAGATCACGGATTTAGCCTGAAAACTTCTACCGTCGTTAAGGTTGATGGTTTTTAAATCACCACTGAAATCATAATTCGAAATTTTTATATTCGATTTAATTTTACAACCAAAATCCTTGGCCTGCTTTTTCATGATATTGGCTAAAGCATACCCATTGGTTATTTCAACCCCGGGGTAATTGGCAATTTCGTGAGTGAGAACCATTTGACCACCTACTGCTCCTTCGTTAAGGATGAGGGTATTCAACCTGGCCCGGGAGGTATAAATTCCGGCGCTTAATCCGGCAGCACCCGCACCTAATATGATTACATCGTATGTTGTATCCATTATTCCTGAATAAATAAAATCTTTTAAATTATTTGAGTGTCGCAAAAAAATCGAAAGAGTCCTCAAATCCTTGAAGTTACAATTAGCCACATTTCGACTCGTTTCGACGACGCTCAACGGACGTCTCAATGTGACTAATTGAATATCAATTTTGATCTTTCAAACTTCCTGGATTAATTAAATATTAAGATGAAAAATGCTCATCCAATATATTGGTAACTTGTTTCATGCTCTGGATGCTTGAAGTGGCCTCTATCACTTTTCCATTTTTATAGTACATGGTAAAAGGAATTCCCATAAAACCGCGGGTTTGAGGTGCATTTCGAATAGGTGCAGCTTCCGGGTTATCAAAAGCCATGGTATAGAATTTTACGTTTTCACGTTCTTCTTCCAATTCTTCCATCACTTCGTAAACAGGGATACACATGGGGCCCATTCGGCCACAACATACCATTACATTTTCGTTTTCATTGATGATTTTTTCCAATTCACCTGCAGTTTCAATCTCGTGAATATTTGTTTGTAGTAATTTCATAATTATAAATGTTTAATGATTAATGATTATTTTTTATTTTGAAAGATGATAAAACTGGTTTGTAGCTCAAACTTCCGTTCGGGCATTCGGCAACACAACTCAGGCATTTCGAACAACTATAATTTATGGCCGGATTTACCATTTTAGGTTGATATAAGCTAAACTTCTTTTGATCGATACTGGTCAAATAGCAGGCTTTATCGCAAAGCCCACAATTTTTACAACTGACCTGATTAAATTGAATTCTATAAAACGAAAATTTATTTAAAAACCCTGAAATCCATGCAATCGGACAACCGATTTTGTGATACTGGTACATATTTTTAAAAGTGTCGTCGGGGCTTAGTTTCATCATCAACTCCATCATCAACCCGATAGGGCACATCCAACGACAAAAAACCTTTCCCCAAATAATTCCGACAAAAACACCAAAACCAAGAACCCACCATAACGAAATATGATATCGACTTACGCCTGCATAAATCATAATTCCTAGAATGATGAGAATATAAATACGGTTTTTTGAAAGGATTCTTGTCATAAGCTTATTGGGTTATTTCGTTTATGATGTTGTTGTTCGATCTTAATTTACCACTCAGGTATTCTTCGATTAAATTTTGTGGATAATCAACGGTTACGCCAACAAAAAGGTTAATCTTATGTGCCAGAAACAAGGTAATAATTCGCTTATCCACCTTATGTACTATGATATCAGTAATACCCTGAGAGCTTGTCCAGGTTGGCAAATCGGCCAGTTCGTTCATGGGTGCAACAGCCATATTGTGACGATTGATGTGCTTCCCTTCGATTTCAAATATTTCGTAATGACTACATTGACCGAAATTTTCGCTTAACTTTTCATTTACAACCGGAATGGCTACTCTCTTCATTTTTTAATTTTAGATACTCGATTTAAGACACAAGATTCAAGATTCAAGATATTAGACTCAAGACTTTAGATATTTTATATAGTAATTGACTCATCACTTATCATTTATAACTTTTAACTCTTAACGATTTATTTTATTTGGCAAAATTAGATCAGCATCAAAAACCTCACAAGAAATAGGGCACCGGAGAGTTCATTAATTGGACTGTCATTTCATAGTAAAAAACCTGTCAGATCTCAGTTTACCGATGGCTTTTAGCTGATGGCTATTGGCTGTTAGCTTTTAGTAATTAACAGTATTTTCAAAATGTAACTTGCGAGAAGTAAAAATCGAAAGCCAGGAGTAAAGAGCCAACAGCTAACAACCAATAAAAAAAACCCTGCATATTCGGAACTGAATTGTATTTTTGCATTGTTGAATTTGGTTGAAAGGAAAATGATGATATCGAAAAATAAGTTGAACCAGGAGCCTTGTTGTTTTCACGAACTTTACCGTGAAGAATTTGATTCGATCCGTGAAAAGAAAACACAGCTTACCTATCAGCAAGGAGAGAACTTGTTTAAGCAAGGCGCATTTGCCCCTTATGTAATGTACATTATTGATGGTTTGATCAAAGTTTATCTGCAAACAGGATATGATAAACAAATCAACTTGCGATTGGCCAAAAAAGGTGATTTTCTGGCGTTCTCGTCGGTATTTGGTGAAAATGTCTATAAATATTCTGCCCTTTCGCTGAAAAATTCGACCATCTGTATGATTGACAAAACAGCATTGAACCGACTTCTGCTAGCCAATCCTGAATTTGCCATGCAGATTACCTCGCGAAATATGCAAAATGAACACCACTTATACGAAATCATTAAAAGCATTTCTTATAAACAGATGCGTGGCAAATTAGCTTCAGCACTAATCTATTTGTCCTCCGAAGAATTTACGAATGAAGAAGTATTTAAATATTTGAGCAGACAAGATATTGCAGATTTTGCTTCAATTTCAACCGAAAGTGCCATTAAATTTTTAAAGGAGTTTGAAAAGGAAGGTATTCTACAATTAAATAATAAAGATATTCAGATTATTGACCCATCAAGGATAGAGGAAATCGAAAAAAGAGGTTAAATATTATTTTTATCTTGATCAAAATAACATTTTATGAATTCATATTTATTTCTGATTGGGCTTTGCATCATAATAATCCTTTCGTTTTTTGCCAGCTCTCTTGCCAAAAAGACAAGCATCCCAAGTGCTTTGCTCTTAATTTTGATAGGTGTTGGTGTTCAGCAATTGCTTGAACATTTTAAAATTGAGGCCGAATTATTTAGCATTCTGGAAATTTTAGGAATCATTGGATTGATCATGATCGTGCTTGAAGCAGCACTCGATTTGGAACTTAGTTGGTCAAAATGGCCACTCATTTGGAAATCGTTTACAATCGCAGCCTTATCACTCGGGCTTACCTCCTTTGCACTTTCATTTGTCATCAAGCTTTTCATACCCGATGTCAGCACACTGTCTTCCATTATTTATGCCATTCCTGTTTCAATTCTAAGCAGTGCCATCATAATCCCAAGTGTTACCAACCTCTCTAATTACAAAAAGGAATTTATGATTTATGAGAGTACTTTTTCGGACATT
>PHDM01000049.1 GCA_002840985.1 Bacteroidetes bacterium HGW-Bacteroidetes-17 | reverse complement strand
AACTCATCGGGCAATAAATCAGCGGCTTGATTATAAAAACTCAAGGCACGATCGTAGGTTTTTTGCTTGAAATATTGATCCGCTTCAACCAATAAAGGCTGATATTGTGCAAGTGCTCTTTGTTTGCTTTCAGCAATTTGATTGTCTATTTGTTGAATAGTGGTTCCAGGATAGGTTTCGTCAGGTTTTAGGGTAAGTGCTTCGATTAAAAGTGTTTTAGCCAATTGCAATTGTCCTTTGGCTATTTCGTTTTGAGCATTTGAGATGGCTAAATTATAAGCCTTATCGAGTTCTACTCTTTCAACCTGAAAAATTTGCTGAATTTCAGTTATTTTTTTCCTGGGATATGCTTCTTCAGGTTTATAGTTTAATGCTTTTTTATAAGAGATTTGAGCTGTGACGTATTGCTTTTGTTCAAATAAAATATCAGCCTCTTGAATGGTTTTGAAATAATTTTCGTCTGCTGTTTGACTTGCATCAATTTGAGTTAGAATAGAATCAATTTCAGTGATTTTTATTTTCGGATAGTCTTCGTTTGGTTTTAAAGTAGCTGCATATTGAAACTCAGTTTTGGCTGAGCCATAATTTTTACTGATTAAAAAATCTTCGGCCTTGCTAAGGGTGCCGGCATAAGAAGTTTCCAGATTTTTTTGATCCTCAATAATTTTAAACGCATTTTCAATTTCTCTCAGTTTTTCATGAGTATAGGCATCATTTGGTTTAAAACTCAACACTTCCGAATAAATGCCCTTCGCTTTGAGTAATTCGTTGGCCGAAAGAAACAGGTCAGCTTTCTGAATAGCCTTTGTATATTGAGCATCTATTAATCCGATATTTTGAATTGAATCTATTAAATGATCAATCTCGATCAATTTATTTTTACTGTAAATTTCATCAGGTTTAATGCGATTTGCAAATTCAAATTGAAATTTTGCTTCATTAAATTCATTGTTCGCGAAATGCTCATTTCCTATTCTTACGGCAGTTTCAAAATCTTCCTGATTGCTGGTAGCTTTACTCTCAATCGCTTCAGTTACTTTATTGATCATTTCGGCAGGGTAGGGATCTGCCGGTTTTAAATGTGCAGCCGATTCATAAAAATTCCTGGCATTCGTAAAATCCCTGACTATATAATAATTATCAGCTTGCTCAATCAATCTATTATACTCGTTAATTGGATTTGAGAGGAGGATGATTTGTGCTATTTGATCTCTTGGATAACTTTCGTTCGGTTGTAAATCTGCGGCTTTTTGATAATATTCTGTAGCGTGATCATAATTTAGTTTTGCAAGGGATGAATCAGCAATTAAAATAGTTTCTGTATATATTTTAAGCATGAAGGATTGATCTTCAATTAATCGGTTTAATTCTTTTAGTTTATTTTTTGGATATACCTCACCAGGAATCAGGCTGATTGCAAACTGATATTCTATTTTTGCTTTTTTATATTCATGATTGTCGAAATAAGTATCGGCTGTACGAATTACTGCTTGGTATTCCAGTTCCAAGAGTTGCTTTTCCTGAATCTGATTCTTGATTTTCTCAACCTGTACATTTGGATACTTTTCAAAAGGGAAAAGTTCAATGGCCTGCTGATAAGTATTATAGGCATTTTCTAAATCTCCATCTTTATAATAATGATCAGCTTTTAAAATATAATCCGTATAGGTTTGCCTTTCTTTAGCCTGACTTTTTAATAATTCGATTGATTTAGTCAAACGTGATTTAATATCCTGATTATTAGGTTGAAACCTCAGGGCATATTGATAGTATGCTTTGGCATCCAGATAATTACCTTTGTTAAAAAGTGAATCGGCTGTTAGGCTTATCTTTTGATAGTCGCTCGTTTCTTGTGTAAATCCCTTAAATGTAATGCACGACACCAGAATCAATAGGATGATCAGGGGAGAATGGATTATATGATTTTTAGGCTTCAAATTATGTTATACGTTTAGGATGTTAAGTATTAGCAACGATTTATCCTTCTTATTATTGTCGTTTTAATTTTCAATAATCCCATCTTTAATGCTGAATATCCGATCCGACATATTTGCTAATTCTGTATTATGAGTCACCAAAACAAAAGTTTGTTTAAACTCATCGCGCAAGCGAAAAAACAGCTGATGTAATTCGACCGCCGAATTTGAATCCAGATTGCCTGAAGGCTCGTCGGCCAAAATAACCGAAGGTTTGTTTATTAAAGCCCTGGCTACTGCAATTCGCTGTTGTTCACCACCCGATAATTCGGAAGGTTTATGATCGGCCCGATCTTGCAAACCTAAAAATTCCATGAGCTTCATGGCTTCTTTCTCGGCTTCACGTTTTGAAGTTTTGGCAATGAATGCCGGAATGCAGATGTTTTCGATGGCCGTAAATTCGGGCAATAAATGATGAAATTGAAATACAAATCCAATTTCTTTATTTCTAAATTCCGAAAGTTGGCGATCAGATAGATTCTGGATCAATCGATTATTGATGTGAATGCTGCCTTTATCGGCCCGATCGAGGGTGCCAATAATTTGCAAAAGAGTCGATTTTCCGGCACCTGAAGCACCTACAATACTGACGATTTCACCTTTCTGGATTTCAAGGTCAATCCCTTTTAATACCTGAAGTGAAGCAAATGATTTCGTAATTCCTGAGGCTTTAATCATGTAATGAGGTTTAAAACAAAGATAAAAAAATCCAAGTAACTAATCAGTCTGCAGTAAGTCAATAAAATTAAGGTATTTGATTTAATTCTTTCTTTGCTTTGTGTCTCTTTGAACTACTTTGGGTAAATTTGTGTATTAGCTGTGTCACAAAGAACCACAAAGAAGACATCTTCACAACCGCTAATTCTTGACACTGATTAGTTACAAATCCTTTGAGAATATTCTTTATTTATATCGATGTATAAATTCCAATATATCACACTGACTCTTCAATAATTGTAAAATTAAAATACTATTTTTGTCAAATAAATATTTCATAAAATTTAATCTGAACAGATGAACATTCACGAATATCAAGGTAAATCCATACTGAAAAAGTATGGAGTTGCCGTACCTGAGGGATATGTAGCAGAAACTCCGGAAAAAGCTGTTGAAATGGCCCAACTTTTGGCTAAGGAAACCGGTACGAAATTTTGGGTAGTAAAGGCCCAGATTCACGCAGGTGGTCGTGGCAAAGGGGGAGGAGTTAAACTTGCCAAATCCTTGGATGAAGTTAAAACATTGGCCGGTAATATTATTGGAATGAGACTGGTAACTCCGCAAACCAAAGCTGATGGTAAATTGGTAAGCAAAGTCCTCATTCAACAGGATGTATATTATCCCGGCGAATCTGAAATTCAGGAATTTTACATCAGTGTTCTACTTAACCGTAAGGCAGGGCGGAATATGATCATTTATTCACCTAAAGGAGGAATGGATATTGAAAAAGTTGCAGATGAAACCCCTGAACTTATTTTTAAAGAAGAAATAAACCCTGCAGTTGGTCTTTTGCCATTTCAATGTGCTAAAATCGCCTATAATTATGGGTTAACAGGTACTGCCTATAAAATGATGGTGAAGTTTGTAGCTTCCTTGTATCAGGCTTATGTTGAGTCAGATGCTTCGTTGTTTGAAATAAATCCGGTTGTTAAAACTTCAGATAATAAAATTTTGGCTGTTGATGCCAAAGTGGCTATCGACAATAATGCCTTATTCCGTCATCTTGATATCGCAGAAATGCGAGATTTGATGGAAGAAGATCCGATTGAAGTTGAAGCTTCAAAATTCGATTTGAATTATGTTAAATTGGATGGTAACGTTGGCTGTATGGTAAATGGTGCCGGTTTGGCAATGGCCACCATGGATATCATTAAACTATCGGGTGGCGATCCTGCCAACTTTTTAGATGTGGGCGGCTCGGCAGATGCCAAACGTGTTGAAGAAGCTTTTCGGCTTATTTTAAAAGATCCTAATGTTGAAGCTATTCTGATCAATATATTTGGTGGTATTGTCCGTTGCGATAGGGTAGCAGCAGGAGTGATAGAGGCTGCTAAATCGGTTAACTTGACCTTACCTTTAATTGTTCGTTTACAAGGAACCAATGCCGTAGAAGGTAAAAAATTGATCGACGAAAGCGGGATTAAAGTCCGTTCGGCAATTGCCTTGCAGGATGCAGCCAATTTAGTAACTGAAGTGTTGAAATAATAATTGGGATATCAAAAAGTTAAATGACGCCATCCTTTTTGGGATGGCGTCATTTTTTTATTCATAAAGAAATTATTCGAATATTTATTAATCGTTAGAAAATATATCTGATTGAAATAGCTCCTGAGTCTCCCCAAAATCCGGAATAACCACTGACATTGAATTCTGGTTTCCAGTCAATACTTAAATTTATCGGGATTTCAGGAAAACTATATTCTAAACCAAGGATTCCGTCAAAACCAATAACGGTATACGAATCATTATTATCTGCCCATTTTACATTATCGCCATCCCAAAAACCAACATGGGCCCCGACACCATAATACCATTTTAAGCCATTTGTATTGAAGGCCTGATTATGAATTTCATAAAGGCCCGTAATACTAAACCCTTTCCATCTGCTCGCGACCAAAAATTCAAGTGCCGTTCTTTCAGCAATAAAAGTTTTAACGGTTAATCCATTTGATAATCCACCCCTTAATCCAATTCCTGTATTATAATCCTGAGCATTGCTATAGGATATCATACAAAATAATAATGCGAATATTAATAATAGTTTTTTCATTGTTTCATTTTTTGTGATTATTAATTTATTTATTTGATTAACTTAAAACTTGAAATTTGCTAAATTATTATTGTCGAACTTTAGATACGATACTCTGGAATTCTTATGTTAACTAACGTCTTCATATCCACTTTTGATAATAGTTGAAAGTAATTTGAATCGGTTGATGGTCCTAATTATTCGATGTGAATGTGCCGGTATGATTATGGACTGACCGGTTTCAAGCAGGTTAGAATTATTGTCAATAAAGATTTCAGCATTTCCTTCTATCACCTCAATAAAAGTATCGAAGGGTACAATTTTCCCGATCAATAATCCTCCCGAATCAGATGAAACTGCACTTATGGAGCCGGTAATTTCTTTTATGATTATCTTCGTAGCAATCGAATTCGGAACGTATTCAATAAATTCAAGTACTTTGAAAGGTTCTGATTTCTTTAATCCACCATTTCCCATGACATTTGATTCATTTGTGATGCTGAAGTATTACGATACAAAGATGGGTGCATTCAGTTCGAAAAGTGTTACACAATCTTAAAAATATATTACATATTTCACATGTTTTTATTGCATCGTCCAGTACATTCTAACTTCTGGTATAGCTTATGGATACATCCAGTAAACAGGCTCTCCAGACACCATTACCACAGTACAAACAATGGGTGACCAATTAATATGATCTGGCATCTTAGTATTTATTTTCGTTACCCAGCATCAAGGATTTATTATCACTTTTTTTGTTTGATCGGAATGATGAATAAAGGTATAGAAGTATGGTACATAACTTCTTTGGTTACACTGCCCATCACTATATTTTCGAACCATTTGCGGCTATGTGATCCCATCACAATAAGATCTGCATGTAATTTATTTGCGGTACTTAATATTGTATCAGCATAATTACCTTCTTTTACGAGGGTTTGAATGGTATTATCGCCAAGATAACGCTTCGATTTATCAAGAAAATTTTGTGATGCTTTTTTTAAACCATCAACACTATCCATTTGAATGGCATTGATATCCTCTTCATTTGAAAACCCCATGATTGTGGTATGACCCGGCGAAGTATAGTATATCGGTTCGGATATTACATGAAGCAATGTAACTTCTGCCCCCATCGTTTTAGCTAACGAAAATCCAACTTCTGCCACTTTTTGTGCGGTGGTATCATAATCCAGGGCAATCAATACTTTTTTCATTTTAATTGTTTTCATAGTTTTCATCTGTAAATAATTTTATTAAATAGTTCGGGTGAAAGATGCTGTCTGAATAACCAATATATTCTAAAACTTGTCACATCGAGCGCCTGCCTGTTGTAGGCAGGAAGTCGAGATGTCTGATTATTAATTAATACGAGATTTCGACATTTATCCGCCTCTGGCGGAAGCTCATTCTGACTAATTATCACGCCTTTTTAGACAGCATCTTTTATACCTTTTAATTTTTACAATAAACGCTATTGATATAAAAGCTTATATATTTCTTTTAAATCAGGTGAAAGAATGATTTCTGTTCTGCGGTTACCGGCACGACCTTCATCTGTATCATTCGTATAAACAGGGTGAAATTGACCTTTTCCTGACGCCGTTATCCGATTTGAATCAAAGCCATAGTCTTTTGTCAGAATACGAACAATAGATGTAGCCCTTGCCGTGCTAAGATCCCAATTATCTTTAAGTATTCTCGTTTTGATAGGTACATTATCTGTATGACCCTCGATAGCCACTGTAAAGTCGTTCGAACTGTTTAAAACCGAAGCCAGAGATTTTAGTGCTTCTTTTCCTTTTGCATCTACAACATCACTACCCGATTTGAAAAGCAGTTTTTCTGAAAGAGATACATAAACATTGCCGTCTTTTAGATAAACACTTAGTTCATCCGCTTTATAATTCAATAACGCATCCGCAATTGAATTTTTAAGCCTGCTGGTTATTTCTTTCTGAGTGTCAATTATATCCTGAAGGCTTTTTAATCGTATTGCTTGCTCTGCAATGGTCATCTTTGATAAGGTAGAACGTACCATTAAATTATTTTGGATAATTGCATATTCTTTTTGAATCAATTCGTTCTCTTTTTGCATGGTTGCCTTTTCATCTTTGACATTCATCAACTCGGTGCTACACTCGTTAAGTTGACTAAGTGTGCTTGCATTGTCTCTTTGCAGCTTATGCAATTGAGCTTCGGAAGCTGTAAATTTTTTGTTTGATACACACGACGTAAAGACAAAACTAATTGTTATCGTTAAGATTGCCAGAATGTGAATTGTTTTTCTCATTGTGATATTTTTTTAGGTGAATAATTTGCTTACGAAGTTGAGCAGTAATCTGATTAAATATGTTACATCGTTCTTGAATATAATTGTATAATTCACACATTTTAAAGCTTGTTGTGACTTTTAATCCAGCAGTTAAAATAAATTAAGTGATTTATTTAAATTTTTATACTTTTCAATGGTTAATCTTGCCATCAGATAGCTAAGCGTAGATTCTGCGCCCTGGTTAATGTTAATTTGAGTTTCTTCAAGTCCATCGTAACATCCACCAGTCATTGGATTATAAATAATTTGATGCAAGTGATTATTTCCTAAAAACCAATTGAATGCAATTTTCATTTTTCGGTGATAATTTTCATCTTTAAATTCATCATAGAATGCACTTAAGGTCATTATAGTGTAGGAAACATCAATGGGTTGCTCACCAAAACGTTCCGCTTTTTGCCCTTTTTGCTGCCAATTTCTATTGGAAATTACTTCTATCCCATTTTTATTAAAAGTTTGAGATAACAGAAAGTTGAATGATGATTTTGCGATTTCTTCATAAATAGGTTCTCCAGTAATCAACCAGGCATAAAACATAGATTCGGGTAATATGCTGTTGGCATAGGTTAGATAACTCTCAAACCAATTCCATTTTGGGGTTGCTTCGTGCCTGTGCATCTGCACCAAACGATTTGCCAGCATTTTTGCAAGGCTTAGCTTTTCAGACGATTTAATTGCCTTCTGATGGTAATATAGTCCTTTTATGGCAAAAGCCATAGCACGTGTAGAATGCAACGTTTTCATCTGATGCAAGGATTTTTCAAAAATAGTTTCAGCCTTTGATATGATCTGATCGGGTAAAAAGCTGGTTAATGATAGGACATATCCTAAGGCCCAAAAAGCCCTTCCATTGGCATCCTCTAAATTCGTTTTGTTGTTTTGAATGGTGAATTGTTTGTGTTTATCCACATAATTCAGGAAGGTACCATCAGGTTGCAAACAATGTTCAATAAAGCCAAGATAGGTTTTCATCAAATCAACATCTGTCATTTCCTGAGTTAATTCAAAGTGCATACATATAGCTATAAGGGCCCTTGCATTATCATCAAGTGTATATCCCGAATCAATATCGGGCTGATTGACCTTTGAAAATTGTATCATTCCAAAATCAGTGGTCAGTTGTTTTACGTGGTTAAGATTGATTATTGGCGGACTGTATCGTAATGAAAATCCATGGCCCAAGGTTTTTTCAAAAAGCAGCGCATGTGTAATAGCCGAATTTTCCCAGGCTGAAGGCACTGTTTTATGCAGCGAGTTTAAGCCCATGTTTTTTTGTAATGGTTCATCATTCAGCAAGCGGATGGTTCCGGCGGCCAATTGCTCTGAATTTTGAAAATTGATAATAATCCCGGTGTTTTCATCAAGCATCTCACGTGCCTGCGGTATCGGAGTTGAAATAACAGCACAGCCACAACTCATGGCATACGAAAAAGTGCCGCTCACAGCCTGCTTCGGATCAATCGACGTAAAGAGATATATGTCGGTCAATCTGAGATATTCAAGTAAAATGTTACGTTCCAGATACTCATTGACGAACTTAACATGCTTTTTAAGTTTTAATGAAATAACTTTTTGCTCGAGCATTTGCCTGTATTTTTCTCCCTCCGATTTTATAACCCCCGGATGGGTTTTGCCGATTGCCAGGAAAATTACTTTCGGGTATGCCTTAATAATTGCAGGTAAGGCTTCCAGTGTGGTTTCAATACCTTTTCCTGAGCTGAGCAGCCCAAATGTTGAAAGTATCTTGTAACCTTTCAGTCCATATTTTTCTTTTAGAAAAACCTTACTGTTATTGGAAACCAAATGGGTACCATGCGGAATTACTTCTATTTTTTCCTGTGGTATTTCGTAATCCTGCTCCAAAACTCCTTTTGAGGTGTTTGTCATCACAACAACAGATTTACAAGCTGCTGCAATATTCTTTACCATTGCCTTAAAAAGTTCGTCAGGCTGTGGTAGTACGGTATGGAAAACAATAATTACAGGTTTTGTGAGTTTTTGTATTAAAAGGAGAAAATCATTTCCACCTGATGAATTAAAAAATCCAAACTCATGCTGGATGATGATGATTTTTGTTTTTATGTTTTGGTTGATTTGAACAGCCAGTTCAGTATAACTTGTTGAATCTGTAGTATCCAGCACATAGCTGACTTTATCATCGTATTGAAATGTTTCTTCTTTTGTTTCAAGGGCACAAACCTTTATTGAAAATGAATGCCCGAATTTTTTCTCGATGGCATTTATTATATCCTGTGAGTATGTTGCTATACCACATTCCCTGGGTGGATAGGAGGTAATAAACAAGATTTCTGCCAGGTCGTGGGTATGTTCAAGGATAGAATATTGCTTGTTTTTTGGTATTGTAGCGATGGGATAGTCTTTTTTTTCAAGTAGAAGCAACTCCTGAAATTGATTTAATCCGGCAAAGAATGGGTAGGAAACAATATTATTTTTCATCTTTAATCTTATAAGTTAATAATTCTGATAATAATGCTGATAAACTTATTGATGCACAGGCAATTCGCTTATCGGCGGCACCGTAATAAATATAAAGGGTATCTCCAAACAGGGCTGTTCCCGTGGGAAAAACCACATTATCTACTTCACCTATCAGTTCCCAATTATATTCCGGACTGAACAGAGGATATGGCAAACGAGCAATGACCTTAGTGGGATTGTTTATATCCATTAAGGCTGCAGCACAGGCAGAATAGACAATTCCTTTATCAGTTTCTTCTGCTCCATGATAAATCAGCAACCATCCGTGTTTTGTTTCGATGGGCGGACAACCTGCACCAGCATACCTTGATTCGTGCGCATACATGGGCTCAAGTACAATATGATCGTGAAGGTTGGTAAAATATTTACCCCAAAACTCATATGTAAGTTCCTCCAGATTATTCACTGAAACGATCTGAATGCCGGGTCTGATACGGTGCAGGAACATCAATTTGCCATTGATCCTACGTGGAAAGAAAACAACGTTCTTGTCCCACAAAAGATATTTTTCGGGATCGGATTGTAGTTTGTAAAATTGATGATCGCTGTAATAGCCTTCCTTAATTTTGATGTTTTTGTTAACCAGACGTACAAATTCGGCATAAGATATTGAAGGGACAATGATCCCTTGTTTCTCAAAATGTATTAAATCTTTAGAAGTGGCAAGAGCACCGAGGGCATTTAATCCATCGTAAGCGGTATAGCTCATAAAATACAAGTCATCAATTTTTACAATTCTGGGGTCTTCAACACCTTGCGATTCGTAATCGAATTCAGGGACCATAATAGGTTTGTTCCATCGTTCAACAATGGTTAATGGCCCTTCAAGCTTGCAATAGCCAATACTTGAATGATTTCCTTTTTGCACGGCTCTATAGTAAAGATGTACATGGTTGCCTTCGCGTATAGCTGCGGGATTTAAAACACCTTCGTTTTCAAATTCCAAATCTGTCTTTGATAATAATATGCCTTCTTTTTTAACTTCTATCATTAAATTTTATTTATTTGATCTATTCCTATTTATAAAATATTGGTTCGATATGTGAACATCTTTGCATTATAGTAGATTATTTTTTTAAAGACGAAAGACTTCATATCCACAGATCAATATTTTCCAACGTCAGTTTTGTGGTTTATCAGTTGTGTTTTTTACCGGTATTATATAAAGTGGTATGGAAGTGTTGTATAAAACTTTTTCGGTGACACTTCCAATAACAATTTTTTCAAGCCATTTCCGACTATTGGAGCCCAAAACAATGGTATCTGCATGCAGTTTTTTTGCTGATTTTATGATAGATTCGGCAAAATCACCTTTTTCTACCAGTGTTTGAATTGTTTCATCACCAAGATGGTGTTTTGATTTATCAAGAAACTTTTGAGCTTCATCTTTTAACCCATCCACCTTGATTTTTATTTGTGATAGGCTCAAATCGTCGAGCCCCAATGTTTGGGAATATTTTATTGGCGAAAACTCTGTCGAAGCATAATTAATAGCATTCGATAATACATGAAGCAAGATAACTTCAGCATTCATTGCTTTGGCCATTAAATACCCTTCTTCTGCCACTTTTAGCGCGCATGGATCATAGTCCAGCGCAATTAATATTCGTTTCATACTTTTATAATTTGTTTTATTATTGACAGATGCCCGCCTGTCCGGCTCGCAGAGAACTCACCATTGTAATCATATATCTTTATAAATAAAATTTTCAATTGCCTCATTTCACGTTGGTTATATGTTTAACATGGTAATTTTGAATCCATTATATTTCTTTATTCAAATTGATAAATCCATCATTTTTCACTCATAATTTATTCGTTGTTATTTCTACCTAGTTGAGGAGGTAGATTTCATAAACAAATTATGATGTTTTTACCTCGATGAATTATAATGTTGAAAGTTATCTATCCTTACAAGCAAAAGCATTACATACTTATTAAAAAGATTTATATAATTCACACATTTTTGAGATGATCCTGTCATTAAACGGGAGAAGAAATGGGAGCTTAAAAAATTATTTATCAATTAAAAATGACCGCTATTGATTCTTATTATTGACGAGCAAAACAGAAAATTTAAATAAGGCTATAATTAGTAAATGACCAAACATTCATAGAAATTTAATAATGCATAAATTAGGAAATAAAAAGAGGCCATTTGATTGGCCTCTTTTAAAATTGTCATAAGATTAATTTAAAATCTTATTTTGCTGGAAGAATGTCAATAATTACTGACCGGTTATAAAAGCGTTCCTCAGGAAATTTGTTTTCAAACGGGGCTAATACTTCATTTTCACCGAATCCACTTACTTCAAATTTAACATCATTTCGACCAGCTTTAGCCAAAGTTTTTTCCATGATATCCTTTACATCATTTGCGCGGGCTAATGACAATTTCAAGTTGTTAGCTTCATTTCCGGAAATATCAGTATGACCGTGAATTATAACTGTTCCGTTTTTGGGAATTTTAGGTGTTACGATTTCAGTAAGATACTTATCATAGAGATATATAGCATCCGAGTTATTGAACTCATATATGATGCTGAATCTCATCATTTCTTCTGTAACAGCAGGAATCCAAAGTACAAGATGTACAGAAGCTTCCTTCTTTAAAGTTTTGCCATTCTTTAATTCACCAATCATCATTACCTTATAGTCACCTTCGGGTCGGGTACCTAAAATGGATTTTCCGGGGATACTCACTTTCTCCTTGGTATATGGTCCGAATTTTTGTACCATTCCTTGTTCATCGGAAATTTCCAATGACCATGACGAGAATGCAGTATCAGCACCCATAACATTGAAAGAAACATAACTTTCAAATGGCGCTACTTGAATTTCAATAATTTCTACCGGTTTCAGAGGTGTATCCGGACCACTCTGGAATTCCATTAATAAAGCAGGAGAATTGCTCTCAATTGAGACTCTACGGTCTTCTTCACGAAGTAGGGCAAGTTCGAGTTTTGCTCCCGGTTGCTCTGAAGGAAGCTTAGGTTTAACAAGATTTTTGGTCGTAATCCGTGAAGACCCAATTCCAAATATATCAACCAGGTATTTTTTGACAGATTCTGCCATAGCCTGGCCATCTTTTTCCCCTTCCATCGACGATCCAACCAACGTAATTGTTGATAATGGATTTTTTACCATACGATCGCCGAGGATATTCAATACATTATAGTATACAGTCATCTGGCGTTTTGATCTGCCCGACAATTCTTTTGGGGTAAATACTTCAAGTTGGTCCTCCCTGAAGTCCTTAACCTGATCTTTTTGAAGTTTCACATAACGATTTGGTATCTCAGTTGATCCTGAATTAAAGAACACATAGTTGCGAAGAGGGAAGGTTTCTCTTACCCTGATTTCAACAGGTACGTTTTTTGGAGCGTAAGCAGTAAACGTTACTTCCGGATCCGCAACAACAATCATCGGTTCAATTACTACAATCTTTTCCAGTACTTCTGTTTCAACTTTGCGTCCACTTCCAAACTTAAGTGTTATCCCTGCTCTTAAAGTAGTCAGGTTCCACGATTCTGTTGAACGCGGGGCTTGCCCAAAATAGGGTTGGAATGAAACAAAAGGAGAGAGTACCGCTTGTGTGCGACTGTTTTGGGATGAGAGTGGAATATCGACTCCTGCTCCAATTTGCATCGAGATCAAAGATTTATCCATGTTACTGAAATCACCCTCTACGTCAGGAACTACTATTTGGTCAGGGAAGTCTGGATTAACTCCTTGCTTGTAAGTAAATCCTTTATTTAAATTGAATGCGAAACGTGGCCCTGCATACAAATAGAAATTAGATTTGAATGGGGCTAAACGCAAACTTGGCTCAATTGTAATATAAGTCAGGTCAGTGTTCAAATCTGCCGGGCAGTTACATGGAGTTAAAACCTGGCTGAACGAACCTGAACGATTGTCATAACCAGCTTGCAGCATGAAACCCCATCTCGAATCAGGGCGATGGAATTCCATAAGTGGAGCTAAATAAAGTCCTATTCCATCACCTTTATGAAAAGCAGATGGGGTAGTTAAGTTCGAATTCAATACCTGAGTAGTGCCGTCATAGAAATTAAAGTTTGCACCACCTGCAACGCCAAACCACCAGGATGGTTTTGTGAATTGAACTTCCTGTGCTTGCGCGATTGTTTGAATGCCTATAAACATCAAAGTGATCAAAAAAAGACTTTTAATGGCAAGGCTAAAAGGTGACCACGCCTTGTGAGACTCCTTTTTTAAATTTGTTTTAGATATCATATCATTTATTATTTATGGCTTATTGAATTATTTATATTTTAGTTAAATAAATCCCCCCGAAGGGGGATATACTTGGTTTTAATAAGGAAAAACAACAACTGTATTTATTTCCAATGTAACAGCGGTTTGTGCTAATAACCTGCCCGATACCGTAGAACCGGTATTCACCGAAATTAAAGTTTTAGATAAAATATTTCCTTTGAAATTGACATTTGTTCCAAGAACAGCCCCGGAACCGGCTACTACCCAGAAGATATTTTTAGCCTGTGCACCATTTTGTAAAGTGATAATGGCACTATTTGCTACCGTAAGGTCTTGGGAAATCTGGAGTATAAATTGAGCACAATCGTCACCACCGCCATCTAATGTAATTCCATTTGTTATTGAAACACCAGAAGTCCATTTGTAGATACCAGCGGTCAATGTTTGACCATTTAGGTTACCTGCCATAAATTCATTAACTGGTGCTGGAACAACTAGACCATTAGCAGTTGTGTATGCCGTATGCATGTTATTAATTGCTGTGGTCAGATTAGCAGGAGTTGGAGCTGCATAACCTGGCGCGTATACATTCCCGGTTACATAACTTGAAGTAGAAAATTGTCCTCCTGGAGGAAGAATTAAGCCAAACCCGGTTATTAATGTTGCTGCTGCAGGGCTAATTCCCATATCACCTGTAACTGAAGTAGCTCCCGCAGTTGAGATTCCTGATTCTGCCAAAATTACATAATTGCCAGATAACCCTAAATCTACTGCGGGGACACAAGCACTTGCTGTTAAAGTAAAGTTTGCAATGACGTTTTTGTTGGCATTCATGATAATTTGTTTTGGGCTTATCGTACCAACAGCATCACCACTCCATGATTCAAATTGATATAATGCATCCGGAGTTGCAGTAAGCTCTACAATCGTTCCATAATCGTATGTTAACTGAACTGGATTCTTTGAAACAGTTCCGTTCACAGCTGTTACATTTAATGTATAGGTGTTAATTGTAAAGTTTGCAGTGATATTTTTATTTGCATCCATGGTTACTGTTAATGGATTATCAGAGCCTGTAGCATCACCACTCCAAGAGGTAAATGTGTAACCTGGATCCGGAGTTGCAGTAAGCTCAACCGTAGCTCCTGGATCATAAGTTGACTGGGCTGGGTTCTCTGAAACAGTTCCGTTAACTGCAGTTATGTTCAATGAATACTGTTCAATGGTAGTAAAACTCCATATGTAATCACTAATCATTGGTATGCCTGCAACATTCTTAGCTTCGGTTGTAATGGTAGCTGTATAGAGAGTACTGGGTAAAAGAGGATCGGATGGGGTAAAGAATGTGGTTTGTCCTATATACGATACTACTCCTGCAACTAAAGTTGTCCCTTGTTTTAAGGTAAATGTTGATGAAGTAATTGTTAATGGATCCATTGGCATGTTAAAAGTTGCCCTTATTGATCTATCAAGTAAAATATCCGTGGCATTATTTATTGGGTCAGTAAATTGAACATTAGGAGCAACATTCACTGCGGTGGTAAATGTCCAAACATAATTATTCAATAGTGGTGTACCTGCTACACTCTTAGCTCCCGTTGTAATAGTAGCAGTATAAGTTGTACCAGCCAATAAACTACTGGATGGATTAAAAGAAACGGTTGATCCGCTGTAGAAAACTACTCCTGCAACAGATGTTGTTCCTTGTTTTAATGAGAACGTAGCAGAAGTAACTGTCAATGGGTCCATTGGCATACTAAAGGTTGCCAAAACTGTTTTATTAAGAACTACTCCCAGCGCATTGTTTATTGGGTCAGTAAGGATGACAGTAGGAGCAATAATAGGTGATGTAGTAAATGTCCATACATAGTTATTAACTAATGCTGTACCAGCAATATTCTTAGCTTCTGTTGTAATTGTAGCCGTATAGACAAGTCCTGATAAAAGGTTATCTGTAGGATTAAAGAAAGCAGTCGATCCGCTGTACGAAACTTCTCCTGCAATAGATGTTGTACCTTGTTTTAAGGTAAATGTTGCTGCAGTAATTGTCAATGGATTCATTGGCACGCTAAAGGTTGCTGCAACTGTTTTATTAAGCACTACGTCTATGGCATTGTTTAAGGGATCCGTTGAAATTACTGTAGGCGGAATTGCTAATGCAGTGGTAAAGGTCCATACATAGTTACTAGCTAGTGGTATACCCCCTGCATTCTTCGCTCCGGTTGTAATTGTCGCTGTATAGAGCATGCCGGGTAAAAGATCAACAGATGGGTTAAAGAATGCAGTTGATCCAATGTACGAAACCACTCCTGCAATGCTTGTTGTCCCTTGTTTTAAGGTAAACGTTGATGAAGTAATGGTCAATACATCCATTGGCACACTAAAGGTTGCGGCAACGGTTTTATCAAGAGCTACATTCGTGGCATTGTTGAGCGGGTCGGTAGAAATCACTGTTGGTTCTAATTCAGTTAAAAATATCCAAACATAGTCATCAGCTAAAGGTATGCCCCCTGCGTTCTTCGCTCCGGTTGTAATGGTACCAGTATAAAGGGTCCCAGGTAAAAGATCAACAGAAGGGTTAAAGAATGCGGTTGCTCCACTATACGAAACTACTCCTGTAATTGAAGTTGTCCCTTGTTTTAAGGTAAACGTCGCTGAAGTAATGGTCAATGGATCCATTGGCACACTAAATGTTGCCGTAACAGTTTTATCCAGTGCTACATCTATTGCATTATTTAATGGATCAGTAGATATAACTGTGGGTGATAAACCGGTTGAAAATGTCCAAACATAGTTATCAGCTATTGATGTGCCCCCTACGTTCATGGCCCCGGTTGTAATGGTACCGGTATAAATGGTATTGGGAGTAAGTGGACTGGAAGGTATAAAGGAAGCAGTTGATCCGCTATACGAAACTTCTCCTGCAATGCTTGTTGTCCCTTGTTTTAATGTAAATGTGGCTGAAGTAATGGTCAGTGCATCCATTGGCACGCTAAATGTTGTCGTAACTGTTTTGTCAAGCACTACACCTATGGCATTATTTACAGGGTCGGTAGAAATTACCGTTGGCACTAAATCGGTTGTAAATGTCCAAACGTAATTGCTCGCCAGTGGTGTACCTGCAACATTCATAGTTTCGGTTGTGATGGTGCCAGTGTAGACGGTATTCGGTATAAGTGGGATAGTTGGTATGAAAGATGCAGTTGTTCCATTATAATTAATAGTTCCTGCTAATGTTGTTGTCCCTTGTTTGATAGTAAAGGTTGTTGCGGTAATGGATAAAGGATCCATTTGCACATTGAAAGTTGCAGTGATTATTTTGTTTAGAACTACGGCTGTTTCATTATTGGCCGGACTGGTTGAAATCACCATAGGCGATTCATCAGTATTAAAGGTCCAAAGATAATCTTCTTGTAAATAATTACCCATCAAATCCCTAACGGAAGCTTTAATTGTACCGGTATAGGCTGTGTTGGGTGATAATGGGACTGAAGGAATAAACGTCGCGGTTGAGTCACTGAATGAAACTGTTCCTGCAATTGCTGTTGCTTCCTTAAGCGCTGTTGCCCCCTGTATGGTAAAAGAAGCCTGTGTGAATGTTGCAGGATTCATCTTTTCATTAAAGGTGGCCGTAATAATTTTGTTTAGAGGTACACCCGTTGCATTATTTGCGGGATCTGTCGAAATGACAAGAGGGCATACTCCAACCTCTGCCACATACTCGTCTTTTTTGCATCCGGCAAAAAAGATAAAGGATACCATGGCAAGAATTGCTATTAGTTTTAGTTTTTTCATTTTTTTTTATTTAATTAATTCAATATTTCTTTGTGATCAAAGGTAGAATCTACAAATCCGAAATGCTTTACACATTTATGAAATACTTTTACATATATCACATGTTTTCATAGTTTTACTGCATTTTTTCAACAATGAGTAAATCCCAAGTAATGCAGGTGGGGGATAATATTGGCCGTTAACCGTTCCGGATAGGCTAATAATTTGTTATAAAATTTTGTATTAATTCCAAAAACGAACCATCAGGTTTTATCTTAAACATTCCAGAACAACCAATTGATAAATACCGTCAAATTGAACCAATGAGGTAATTATTTTTTTGATGACTGCCAGAAAACAAGTCCGCCAACTGCCATTACTGCTAAACCTACAAATGGTGACCAATTAATATGATGTGGTTTATTTGTCGTTATTTCCAGTTCCCCAATATCAACTATTTTTTCTTTAGTAAAAAAGGTTATTGCTGTAAATATGGTTAGTCCTAATCCAATCAAGATGATGATGATAGCTATTTTTCTCATAGAATGATGATTTAAATATTTATTTAACAAATTTGTATGTTATCGTGTTTTCTTTCGCCCGATTACATGGTATTGTTTATCTTTTATTTTTTGTAACAATGGTTTAATTTTCAAAATGGGAGGCATGGTGTCACCCAATAAAAATCCCCAGGGTTTTAAGGGTTCGATTCGGTCGCAAATAAGCTTTATGATGGCAAGTAGCGGTATGGAAAGGAACATCCCGGGTATACCCCATAAAGCATTCCCGGCAATAACAGCTAATATGGAAAAAAGTGCATTGATTTTTACTTTTGAGGCAACAATTTTTGGTACAATGTAATTATTGTCGATAAGTTGGATTATATAATAGGCGATCAAAACATAGATAGCATAGATAGGTGAGGTTTTTGTGACCAACGCGACCATCATGGGAATAGCTACTGCTACGAGGCCTCCAATGTATGGAATGAGATTGAGTAATGCCCCTATAATTCCAATCAGGATTGCATATTCAATTCCAAGTATAAAAAGTGCAGACGCATCTAATATTGCTACAATAATAGTTTCGATGACCAGTCCAAACAGGTAGCGTTGAACGACCGTTTTTGTTTCGGAAACTATTTCTGTCACCTCTTTTTTGTGTACTATACCAAAAAGCTTGTGAATAAACTCAACCAAGATGGGTTGATAAAATAATATCATAAAAACGTACACGGGAATCAGGAACAATATAATTAAAGCGCTGCCGAGGGTAACCAGTGTTTTCCCAATAATAGCAGTACTTGTATTGAGGAGCTCACTCAGCGATTTTGTAATCCATTCATGGATTTTTTGCGGATCGTAACCATAAAAATTAGAACCTTCGGTAATGATTTGGTTAATTAATCCGTTAAATTTCTCGACCAGAAGGGGCCATGATTCTCCAAACCGATCTAGTTGCGAAATAAAAAGCAAACCAAATCCTGCAAAGATTAAAAAAGTAAGGAATAGCGTGATGATAATTGCGAATAAGCGGTTAATTTTTAGCTTGGTAAAAAAATTTACAATAGGGTTGAGCAAAATGGCAATAATGATGGCAAAAATGAAAGGCACTATGATACCTTGAGCAACATAAAGTATTATTAACAAGGCAAATAAGCCAATTAGCAGGATGGCTGCTTTGGCATAAAATGGCAATTTCAAATCTTTATCCAGCACCGCTTTTAAGTATTCATTTCTTTTTTATTGAAAATATGTTGAAAGATGAACAGTCCGATGGATTTAAGGGCATCAGGGTTCCTGGCAACAAGGTTCGTAATGCTCAGTTGCATAATAGAACCAAGAAGTGATCTAAATATATTGTGAGATGAACCTACAACTATTTTTTTAGTAAGAAAACCAGTACCCAATCCAATGGTGGTACTTAAAATATTATCGATCAGATTGGGCGATGAACCTAAGTCTTTCAATGCTCTCCGGATGATGTTGATGGGCCTGTAGTTATCATAGGTAAGTAATAATTGTTCTTTCAAGAGCTGCCCTTTTACAGTCTGATCCAGTTCCAAAACTTGAATTGCATTTTTAAGTTCGGCAACAGATGTTATGTTTTGCATATTATTCTATTTTAATAATTTTTTAAGCATAAAATTGCCGGCTAGTTTTTTAATCCATTTATGCAAAAAGAAATGGATTAAAATACCTGCTAGGCCATAAAAAGAAGCTACCGCCATAAATCCAAAATATGCTTTACCAAGGATTTCGCCAAGCCAAAGAGCCAGTCCAATATTAAAAATGAGCATGAATAGAGCCATCAATGAGAGCACGATGGTGCAAGGTACAAATGATGAAAAAACATCTACTGTCTTGTCAATGACCTTAAGTTTTCCTAATTCGTAGCTGGTTTTGCCATATTCTGTGGCACTTTCCAGTAGTGATTCAATTAAGTTCGTATTGTCATCCATGATCCTGATCTTAATATGGTTTTATGACTTGCCATTGGTATAAATCTTCGAAAGTGATTACCTGTGCATTCAATTTCTTCTTTTTCCCGATTGATTTTCCCTCTTTTGCACCTTTTGATTTCCCGGGAAATTTAGAGTTGAGATGAGGTGGATTGTTTCGATTTTTAAACCAACCCCGATGTTTACCATTATCCTTTCTTACCACGACACAAGATGATGTCACGAATATAAGTGCCAAGCAAAATACCACTGTGGTAATTAGTTTATATGGTTTCATTCTATTTATTTTGTTATTGGTTTTGTTTATTCATCTTTCCTTATTTCAGCATTTCTATTTATCTGGCACTTGGTATTTAATAGACATTGTATCATTTAGACTATAGTCGGCTGTAATTTACTGAAGGCAATAATTTGATGAGGTCCTGCCTGATGCTTGGATTTCATTCTGTGCTTTAATTTTTTATCAAGCGTAAGCAATTGACCTTTATTAAGGATTATTGATGCATTTTGGGTTTGAAACTTTAATTTACCCTCGATTATTTTAAATGCAATTGAATCCTGCGACTTAAAAAAAACAATTTCCGTTCTTTTATTTAATGCGCTAAACAACATCAGTTTATCCGGCAATTTTATATGGTTTATCACATTAAGCCAGCCTATTATGCAGTTATGGCCCTGTTTGATCTTTTCACTTAATAAGGGCAAGCTATAATCGTACAACAATGTCCGTAGCGGTTGGTAATTCTTACGGATTGGAAGCTTAATTTTAAGCATATCATTTTTCATTTTTTTATCCTTATGATAATATGATCCTTATTCACTAGACTTTTTAACCTTAGGAAGTTTTAGCTTCTTTTTTAATTCCTTCTTTAATTTCTTCCGATTTGGTTTTAACCTGTTCTGTAAAGTCGGAAACTTCTTCCGCTACCTTATCATATTTTTCTGAGATGCTATCCAGGAATTCATCGAATTTTTCCTTTAACCCATCCGTATAATCCTCGCTTTTTTTAGCTATTTTTTTTCGTGTAACCGAACCTTTTTCTGGCGCAAATAAAATCCCTAACAATGCACCGGCAGCAACACCTGCCAATAGTCCTAATAATACTTTTCCTGAGCTCATAATTTTATTTTTTATGCTCGCCATTAATGTAGAATAATCTCCACCAAGATCGGTTCTCCCAATTGATCGGTTGAAAATTGTATCACCTGAAAATATGAGTTTATCTTCAAAAGAAATCAATAAAATTCCATCCGATGTATGACCTGGAGATTCATATACAACCAATTTTTTTTTTCCTATGATAATCTCATCATTTTCTTTTACCTTAACATCAACAGTGAAATTCTTCGGTCGCCCTTTTTCACTCATATACAATGGAACATCAAATTTACTCTTCAAATAAGGAACTGCTCCAGTATGATCGGGATGCCCATGTGTAATAATAATTCCCTTAACCGCATAATCTAACTGCAAAATTTTTTTTTCTAATATTGGACCACTTGCCCCAGGATCGATAATTACAATTTCTTTGGAATCATCCCCATAGATATAGCAATTAGTCCCATAAGCACCAAGAGTTTCAAGATCAAGAATCATATA
>PHDM01000048.1 GCA_002840985.1 Bacteroidetes bacterium HGW-Bacteroidetes-17 | reverse complement strand
GAATTATCCCAATTTTTGAGCCCGGTCTGGAAGAGCTTGTTCTCAGGAATGTCAAAAAAGGCAGATTGCATTTCACTACAGATTTGGCTTCTACCCTTAATGGATGCGAAGTTGTTTTTGGTGCGGTTGGAACCCCTCCTGATGAAGATGGCAGTGCGGATTTAAAATATGTTTTGGAAGTTGCCAGGGAAGTCGGACAACACATGACCGACTATTTGTTAATGGTTACAAAAAGCACAGTTCCGGTGGGAACAGCCGAAAAAGTTAGAGCTGCATTACAGGCAGCACTTGATGCAAGAGGATCTGATCTGAAATTTGACGTGGCCTCAAATCCTGAATTCCTGAAGGAAGGAGCAGCAATTGATGATTTCATGCGTCCCGATCGAATTGTTGTGGGAGTGGATACACGAAAGGCACAAGACTTAATCCAGAAGCTTTATAAACCATTCACAATGAATGGGCATCCTGTGGTATTTATGGATATCATTTCAGCTGAGATGACAAAATATGCAGCAAACTCTATGCTTGCAACCAAAATAAGTTTCATGAACGATATTGCAAACCTATGCGAAATCGTTGGTGCAAACGTAAATATGGTTCGTAAAGGAATCGGTTCCGACACCAGAATTGGTCCAAAATTCATCTATCCAGGAGCCGGATACGGTGGGTCGTGTTTTCCTAAAGATGTGAAGGCCTTAATTAAAACTGCCGATGATAATAAATATTCTTTAGCAGTTCTAAAAGCCGTTGAAGAAGTTAATGAAAGACAAAAATCGATCATGTACCGCAAAGTTGCTGCCTATTTCGATCATAAACTGGTAGGTAAAAAAATTGCTTTGTGGGGCTTGTCATTTAAACCTAAAACTGATGATATGCGTGAAGCTCCATCATTGGTAGTTATTAAAAAATTCCTTGAAGCCGGAGCAAGTGTAAGTGCTTATGATCCAGCAGCGATGGAAGAAGCAAAACATAAACTTGGCAATTCGATTGAGTATGTACAATCCCAATATGATGCACTTAAAAATGCTGATTGTCTTGTCATCATTACCGAATGGTCCGAATTCAAATTTCCGGATTTTGCTTTGATTAAAAAGCTGCTAAAGAATCCTGCAATATTTGATGGTCGTAACATTTACGATGCAAACGAAATTAAAAAGCTAGGATTTGATTATTCATGCATTGGAATTAACATTAAAAAATAAATGCAAAGCCTTATAAAAACGATCAGGCTTTTCTATTTTTTCTATCTTTATCTCTAAAATAGTTCTGGGCTCTTTATGAAACGAGCACTTTCATTAAATACAAACCTGCTTATTAACAGCATGGGTAGGTTTGCATAAAAATATATACGGATGAAAAAAATTCTTGTAACAGGAGGTGCCGGATTCCTTGGCTCTCATCTTTGTGAACGGCTTTTAAATGATGGTAATGAAGTAATTTGTCTTGATAATTATTTTACCGGCCAAAAGAAAAATGTAATTCATCTGCTCGATAACCCATACTTTGAAATGATCAGGCATGATGTTACCATGCCATTCTTTATCGAAGTAGACCAGATTTACAATCTGGCTTGTCCTGCATCACCTATTCATTACCAGTACAATCCGATTAAAACCATTAAAACTTCTGTTGCAGGTGCAATCAATATGCTTGGATTGGCCAAGCGTATCAACGCAAAAATCCTACAAGCATCCACCAGTGAAGTTTATGGTGATCCACAAATCCACCCTCAGACTGAATCATACTGGGGACATGTAAACCCGATCGGTTCGCGTGCCTGCTATGATGAGGGAAAACGTTGTGCCGAAGCCCTGTTCGTAAATTATCATAAACAAAACAATGTCCGTATTAAAATCATACGCATCTTTAATACCTATGGGCCAAGGATGCACCCGAACGACGGAAGGGTTGTTTCCAATTTTATAATGCAAGCATTACAAGGTAGGAATATAACCATTTATGGTGACGGATTACAAACCAGAAGTTTTCAATATGTCGATGATTTAATTGAAGGGATGATAAGACTGATGGCAACCGGAGATGATTTTATCGGACCTGTAAATGTTGGAAATCCCGGCGAATTTACCATGTTACAATTAGCGGAGAAAATCATTGAATTTACCGGTTCAAAATCAAAAATCGTTTTTGAACCACTTCCTGCCGACGATCCCATGCAACGGCAACCTGACATTACACTTGCCAAAGCAAAATTAAATTGGGAACCTAAAATTGCTTTAAACGAAGGCTTGATTAAAACAATTAATTTTTTCAAAACGATTGCCCAATAATATGCGGAACATCCTTGTTACCGGTAGTAATGGACAGCTTGGGAATGCAATAAAAAAAATATCATCTAAGCTGATAAATTATAATTTTTTATTCACGGATATCGAAGAATTGGATATTACCTCTTATGAACAAATTGGCAAATTTATTCATAAAAATAAAATCAACATCGTCATAAATTGTGCAGCGTATACTGCAGTTGACCAAGCTGAAACTGACCGGGAAAAAGCTTTTTTGATCAATGTGACGGCAGTAGAATACCTGTCGATACAGGCAAAAGCAAATAATGCCACACTTATTCACATTTCAACCGATTATGTTTTTGATGGTTCCAGCCAAATCCCTTATAAGGAAACTGACCTTCCTGATCCAAAATCATATTATGGACTTACCAAATATGAAGCCGAACAAAAAATAGCGCAATTTGCCGAAAATGCCATTATTATCCGTACCTCCTGGCTCCATTCTGAATATGGACATAATTTTGTAAAAACTATGATCAGGTTAGGATATGAAAGAGAAAGCTTAAATATAATTAACGACCAGTTTGGTTCGCCTACTTATGCAGCCGACCTTGCTGATACAATTATTAAACTAACACAAGCAACCATTAAAGGAATTATATTTTACAATTATTCGAATGAAGGCAGTTGCACATGGTACGAATTTGCAAAAGCAATCATGGAATTAAAAAAGATCAATTGTGTGGTCAATCCTATCACAACCGAAGAATATCCGACAGCAGCCGTGAGGCCAAAATACAGTTTGCTCGATAAAAGCAAGATTAAAAAAGAGTTGGACATAGAAATCCCATTTTGGAAAGAGAGTTTAAAAACCTGTTTGAAAAACATATAACCTACCGGAAATGAAAAACCTTGAACGCGAAATTTTAGAAAAAGCAAAATCATGGCTATCAACAAGTTTTGATGAAAAAACACGAAATCAGGTTCAGCATTTGCTTGATTATGAACCGGAAGAACTCACAGAATCATTTTATAAAAATCTGGAATTTGGAACAGGTGGACTGAGAGGGATCATGGGTGTTGGGACCAATCGCATGAATAAATACACGGTTGGAATGGCAACACAGGGACTGGCTAATTATCTCATTAAAACTTACCCTAAAGATGAATTAATCAAGGTTGTAATTGGATACGACTCTCGCAATAACAGCCTATATTTCGCTGAAATTGCTGCTGACGTTCTCTCTGCAAACGGTTGTAAAGTTTATCTTTTCGAGGACCTCCGTCCTACTCCTGAAATTTCTTTTGCCATTCGTCATTTAAATTGTCACAGCGGTATTATCATTACTGCATCGCACAACCCAAAAGAATACAATGGTTATAAAGCTTACTGGAACGATGGTGCCCAACTCATTCCTCCACATGATAAAAACGTGGTTGAAGAAGCTTCTAAAATATTTGATATTGCCCAGGTAAAATTTAAAGGCAAAAAGGAGCGTATCGAAATACTCGGTGAAGAGATCGACAATGCTTATCTGAAAGAAATAAAGGGATTATCCCTTTCACCCGAAGCCATAAAAGCCCATCATGACATTAAAATAGTTTATACTCCTTTACATGGTACAGGTGCCATAATGGTTCCCCGATGTTTGAAAGAATTTGGCTTTACAAACATCAGTTCGGTTGAAGAGCAATCTGTTCCTGACGGTAATTTCCCTACGGTAAAGTCTCCAAATCCTGAAGAATCAGCGGCATTAAAAATGGCTATCGATAAAGCCATTAAAATTGATGCTTCATTGGTAATGGCCACCGATCCGGATGCTGATCGTGTGGGCATCGCAGTTCGAAACCATCAGGGTGAATTCGTTTTGGTTAATGGCAATCAAACAGCTTGCCTCCTCACCTATTATTTGCTTAAAAAATGGGAAGAGAATAAAAAACTGACCGGTAAGGAATATATCGTTAAAACAATTGTTACCAGCGAATTAATGAAAGATATTGCCATCAAATTTAATGTTGAATATTTTGATGTTTTGACCGGATTTAAATGGATTGCCGATGTGATTCGTAAAAACGAAGAAATAAAAACCTTTATTGGTGGTGGCGAAGAAAGTTACGGTTATATGATTGGTGATTTTATTCGGGATAAGGATGCCGTAAGTGCCTGTGCCATGATTGCTGAAATAGCAGCCTGGGCAGCAAAAAAAAGCAAAACCATCTACGACATACTTATTGACATTGCAGTTGAATTCGGACTTTATAAAGAGTCGCTCATTTCAATCGTTCGCAAAGGAAAAACCGGTGCAGAAGAAATCCAGCAAATGATGGCCAATTTCAGAAACTACCCTCCTGAAAAAATCAACGGTTCCAGGGTAATTCTCATTAAAGATTATGAGTTGCAAAAAGAATTTGATTTATCAGGCAATTCGATGAAACAAATTGACTTGCCCAAATCAAATGTGTTACAGTTCTTTACCGAAGATGGGTCAAAAATCAGTGTGCGCCCTTCCGGTACCGAACCTAAAATTAAATTTTACTTCAGCGTGATGGAACAGCTTTATTCAGCCGATGAATATGACGAGTTGGATCAAGAATTAGGGCTTAAGATCAATAACATCATTGCTGATTTAAAATTAATATAAGAATTTACAACCCATCTGTATCCTTTTAAATAGCTGATTTCAAGCGTTTTGCTGATCATGCATTCAAGATCAACAAAAAATATTGTTGAAATTATTTGGTTTGTATTGCAAACTATATTAATATTGCAGTATTAATTTATATCTTAAACATAAATAACATGGAAAACGATAAAATTTTAAGTCCGGCCGAAAGTTTAAAACTCATTGCCGAGACCATTGAAAAAACGAAATCAAATGTGCAAAACGGAAGTTTTTATTTCTTGCTTTGGGGATGGCTGGTCAGTATTTCCGGCATCATTCAATTCATTCTGGTTGAATATACCGACATCCAAGCCTATTACTATGTATGGCCCATCATGGCAATTATAGGCACTGTTGCCTGTATTATATATGGGTACAGGGTTGAACGCCTTAAAAAATATGAAACATACCTCGATTCTGTTTTTATGAATCTCTGGATCGTTGTGGGCATCTCCTTCTTTTTGATTGTTTTTATTTCGCTATGGTACAAAACATTACCAGTTCCTTATATTTTACTTTTAGCCGGAATCGGAACTATGGTTTCAGGATTGATCATTAAATTCAAGCCTATGATAATAGGCGGGGTACTGTTCTTTGTATTTTCAATTGTTTCACTATTCGTTCCTCCTTCCTATCAGGTATTGATCAGCACTCTGGCAATTATTATAGGTTATCTGATTCCGGGATATATTTTAAAAAGTAATCAATCAAAGAAAGCTTAGTCATGTTTACAGATCTTGACCCCGTTTTAAGTTCTCAGGTTCGGCTCGCAGTCGTCTCCATTCTCATGCGGGTAAAAAGCGCCGACTTCCTCTATCTGATGGAAACCATCGGAACCACACAGGGCAATTTGAGCCATCAGTTAAAAAAACTGAGCGAAGCTAAGTATATTGAAATCATCAAATCTTTCAGGAATAATTATCCTCATACAAGCTGTCAGATTACTGCGATTGGCAGGGATGCTTTTGAGAAATATGTGGAAGACATAAAAGGCTATTTGAATGTCAAATGATTCACGCCCGTTCCGAACGGAACGTATGGGCGGGAATGTTAAATATCGAATTATAAATGATGAGTTATGACATTAAATGTTAGATTATAAGAGAATGTTACTTGAACTAGTTACTTGATACTTATGAACTAATATCCGTACTCTCTTCAAGTATGTATCCTACGGATGGGATGGTTGAAATTTTTATTTTGGGATCCTCTTTAAGGTAGTTTCTTAATTTTGAAATGAATACGTCAAGGCTTCTACCGGTAGAATAATTCGAATCGCCCCAAACCTGCTCCATAATTTCATCCCGTTTTACGAGTTCATTTTTTGTTACGCTTAATAATTGCAATATTTTGTTCTCTTTAAAAGTCAAACGATACTTATTGGAGTTTAACGACAATACCTGATTAAGTGGATCAAAACTATAATTTCCAATCGAAAATTTTGATAAATTAGCGTGCTTCGCCAAGTCAGGTTTTTGTTTTCGGTTTAAAACGGCATGTATCCTGCAAACAAGCTCTTCTTCATCGAAAGGCTTGGTAATATAATCATCAACTCCAATATCAAATCCTTTTAATTTGTCTTCTTTCAACGAGCGTGCCGATAAGATGATAATCGACATTTGTTTATCAAGTAACTTAATCTCTTTAATTAAGCTAAAGCCATCCATCCTGGGTAACATGATATCGATAATACAAAGATCGTAGGATCCCATCTTGAAACCAGTCAGACCTGCAATACCATCAATGTACAACTTAACTTCAAAACCATTCGATTCCAGATACTCAACCAGCAGGAATCCAAGATTTACATCATCTTCAACAATTAGAATCCTTGATTTCAACTTCATTGTCATGGCTATTTTCTATGGTTATGCAATTTAACGACAAATTGGCTTCCTTTATTTATTTCACTATTCACCTTAATCTCTCCTCCTATTCTATCAAGAATACGTTTAACATGATACAACCCTATTCCGAATCCTTTGATATCATGAACATCACCGGTCGGTACCCGGTAATATTGGTCAAATATCAATTTCTGCTGATCTGGAGAAATTCCAATTCCATTATCTTTTACCTCGATCAGATGATATTTTTCACTTGATTTCAATATCATCTCAATATGAGGATCAACAATGCAATATTTAATTGAATTATCTATTAAATTATCAAGTATGATATGCAGATGATTTCTATTACTTAAAATGATGTGATCATCACCGTATACATAAAAATTGATCTTTCCATTTCTATTCATTATCTGTGCCTGATTTGAACTAATCACTTCTTGAATCAAAACCGATAAATCCAATTTTTCAAGTTCAGGTAAGTCATCTTTATTACTATTTGAGGTATTCAACAATTTTTCAACACGGTCGTTAAGCTTCGCTTGTTCACTTTTAATAATTTGTGTAAAAGATTGAAGTTTTGAGTCATGTTCAACCTTCGTGTGTTTTGAAATCATGCTATTGGCAAAGGCAATATTAGCCAGTGGAGTTTTAAATTCGTGAGTCATATTATTAACAAACTCCCGAATTCGCTCAGTCAGCGACTTTTCTCTTTTATAGTATCTGAAAATAAGCATGAAGGAAACAACCACCAGGATAATCAAAAGCAATGAACTAACAAAAGCGTAGCCAATCTGGGCAAAAACAAAATCACTTTTTTTCGGGAAATTAATTTTTAATTCATACCCAGATTCATGCAGCCCCTGAGCCAGATCAACTGTCACTGTTGTACCTTTTTGAGCGCTCCAGTAGTTATCCAACTTTACATTCACGATCCCATACTCATAATCCAAATCTATTCCATGATAATTTAAATCGTGCGTAATGAGGGAATCAAGATTAATCGCTTGTTTAAAGGTATTGAGTAAGGCCCTGCAATTATTTTCTGTTTTATTTGTGAATGGACATTCGCTGATACCTTCAAGATTCTTTTCAATACTTATTAAGGCCTTTTTAACATCTCTATTAAATTCTTCTTCTTGCAAATTGGCCTGTTTGAGAATCCAATTAATTTGAATACCCACCAATCCCGACAGGCAAAATATGGTAATAATCAATAAAACCAATTGGAATTTCATCTTCTTCATGTATCAAAATTAAAAAGATTTTGACTAACCACTAAAATATTAACATCGCTATAACATAATATAACATTGCTATAACCTCATTTAACATGTAGTTAACCTGTTAACTAAAATCATTGTGTTACTTTTGGATCATAAATAAATTTTAAAACCATCGATATGAAAAAACAAATTGTATTATTTATCAGCATCACTTTTTTATCCTTCTTTTTAGTTGCAAATGTAGTTGCTCAGGATCAGAATAAAATCGTTAAAAAGGCAAAAACCGAACAAGCAAAAAAAGAAGTTTCAGCAAAATGTGCAACATGCCCAACTGCTGCTACATGTTTAGAGAAAAAAACAACAACTTGTGCTAATGCAGCCACCTGTGATAAAGCAGCCACTTGCGATAAAACAGGAACTTGCGATAAAGCAGCTACCTGTGATAAAGCAGCTACCTGTGATAAAGCAGCTACCTGTGATAAAGCTAAAACAGTAGCTAAAACAGATCCTAAGAAAAAGTAATAGCCCTAACCGAATTCTCATTTAAAAATCCCCGGCCATGTTTTAGTCGGGGATTTTTCTAATCCTCTCCCGCTCATCAGTATTTCAAGTATGAAAAAGATCAAAACCAATCCTTACAGATTAACCATTCAGTTAATAATATTCGCTTTGTTAAGCTATATGGGTATTAAATTGTTAACCACCCCTGATTATTTAGCTGATTTTGAAGCTTATTGCCCTTTTGGTGGAATTCAGGCATTTACAAGTTTTTTGGTAAGCAATACCCTGGCTTGCACCATGACCAGTGCTCAAATCGCAATGGGTTTGATCTTCCTTCTGGCCATTATCCTATTTAGTAAATTGTTTTGTTCATTCATATGCCCGATTGGATCAATTTCAGAATGGTTAGGCAAAATTGGCGATAAATTTAAAATACGTTTTACAATTACCGGTGTAACTGATAAAATTTTAAGATCGCTGAAGTATGGCTTACTATTTATAACGGTATACTTCACTGTTGAATCAAGTGAATTGTTCTGCAAGTGGTTCTGCCCTTATTATGCTGTTGCTTCCGGATTTAATCCAGATGTGAATGTGATCATGGCCGTTGGTGCCATCCTATTTGTAATTATCGGATCCATTTTCATACGTCTTTTATGGTGCAAATACCTTTGTCCACTCGGAGCATTATCAAATATATTCAGGTATTTTATCCTCACTGTAAGTATTCTGGGGATTTACCTGCTTCTTAATGCTTACGTGATAAATATCAGTTTTATTTGGCCATTGGCTTTTCTTTGTGGCATTGCTTATATATTTGAGATCTACACGATGCAAAGCAGGATCTTCCCATTATTAAAGGTGAAACGGGATGCAAAAATATGCACTAGTTGTAAATTATGTGACAAAGTATGCCCCCAAGCCATTCAAGTTTCAAAGGAAACTGTTATAAAACATATCGACTGCCATTTATGTGCCGATTGCCTGCATGTATGTCCGGAAAAAGGCGCTCTGAAAATCAACGGTAAAGGTAGAAAGTGGTGGCCCGCGATCATCGTTGTCATTTTAATTATTGCTGGGCTTATTATAGGTAAATCATTTGAATTACCGACCTTGAGTGAATACTGGGCCGAACCTGAAACCAAATCGCAGATGGAGATTTACACGATTCACGATTTAAAAACCGTTAAGTGCTACGGCAGCTCAGTTGCTTTTTCAAATCGTATGTACGATATGGATGGAGTTTATGGAATAGCTACTTATGTCAGCACTTTTAAGGTAAAAATTTGGTATGCTCCGGACATGACCGATACCCTTAAAATCAGGGAATGGATATTTACGCCGGCAAAGGTTCAGTTACAGGAAATTGATTTGAATGAAGACAACCTTATTGTTTATAAAATTCGTGTTGATAATTTCCTGGATCAATTGGATACTGAAAATTTAAAGGGTTTACTGGCAGAACAGGCTGATATTATTGGCATGCAAACTGAATTTGGATGTCCTGTTTATCTCACTTTATATGTTAAATCTAACGCTCAGCTTACTGAGGAAAATTTAAAAAATATTATTGAACAAAGAGGATTGTGGTCAAATAGTAAAAGCTCAATTGGTGCCGAATATTTAAATTATCATTTTAAGGTGGTAGAAGTCGCGAAATTGGATAAAGTTGTTTCTGTTGAGGATGTCGTGAGGCTTTTCACGATTGAATAGAATTGATAATAGTAAATCAACGTATTATTTTACATTTACTTTTATGATGAAAAACATGTTTACAAAATTTTTAGTTATTTAATTCCCCAAAGAACTTATTTTAATATCTTTAGGCCAGTTCTAAGACCTGAAAATGACTGAAATTACCGGATTCAAAAATTATATTCAGAATAATATTATTGTTATGAATATAAATAAGATCACCTTAAACTTCTTCAACAAAAATATTGAAACTAAATTTAGGCAAGACTATTTTGAGAATTCACTCATCCCTTTTCGAATCTCTTTTATAACTGTTACCCTGCTTTATGCTGCCTTCGGATACATAGATTTAATTACTTCTGAAGAATTTATAAAAGAATTCCACATCATAAGGTATTTTATTGTAATACCTCTATTAACAGGTGTTTTTCTTTTTTCCTTTCACAATTATTATAAAAATATTTGGCAAACGCTTCTCTCAATAAGCTTTATTGTAGGTGGTAGTGGCATTATATATATGTTGCTTCGAAATCCTAATAATTTATATTATTATGGAGGAATATTTTTGGTGATTATGGCAGGATATTTTTTTATTCGCCTTAGATTTTTTCCTGCACTTATAGCAGGAATTATACTGATCTTAAGCTATAGTATTGCCATTTTTATTTTTTATAATCCAATTGATATCCGGTTTAAGCAATTATTAATTGCTGACGCATTCTTTATTTCTGCTCATATCATTAGCATGTTAGCCTTATATAATATTGAATTTTTGAAACGTATTGATTTCTATCAAAGAATATTACTTGCCGAGAAGCAAGAAGAAATAACAAATATTAATCAAAGTTTAGAGGAGCAAGTAATTGATCGTACAAAACTCCTGGATGATCGTAATCAACATCTGAACGAAGAGATTAAAATTCGAAAGAAAATTGAAAAGAGTCTGATTATCGCTAAGGAAAAGGCTGAAGAAAGTGATCGTTTAAAATCTTCCTTTCTTGCAAACATGAGTCATGAAATACGTACACCGATGAATGGTATAATGGGCTTTGCAGATTTGCTTAAGGAAAAAAATTTAACGCGTGAAGAAAGGGATAAATACTTAGAGGTAATTGGAAGTAGCGGTGAACGAATGCTGAATATTATTAATGATTTATTAAATGTTTCAAGTATTGAGGCAGGATACATGAAGGTTGATATTTCTGAAGTAAATATTAACCAACAATTACAGGAAATATACAGTTTATTTTTGCCGGAAACTGAAAAAAAAGGATTAAAATTTATCTTTAAAAACAATCTAAAATCTGATATTATAATCCAAACTGATCGTGAAAAGCTACATGCGATATTTAACAAATTACTTAAAAACGCGATAAAATATACAAATAAAGGAGTTATTGAAATGGGTTATGAGGAATTTGATGACGAACTTAAATTTTTTATTATTGATTCTGGTATAGGAATTCCTAAAACCCAATTAAAAGTAATATTTGATCGATTTATTCAGGTCGATTCAAGCTTATCGAGTTATTATGAGGGTGCAGGATTAGGCCTTTCGATAACCAAATCTTATATAAAAATGCTTAGAGGTAAAATTTGGGTCCATTCAGAAGAAGGAAAAGGTTCTCAATTTTATTTCAGTTTACCTTATAAAAATAGTAATCATCATAAGGATAATAAACACACTGCCATAAATATGAGCACTATGAGTAAATTAAAACAAGCAACATTATTAATTGCAGAAGATCAGGAGAGTTCGGATGCTTACCTGACTGCCATAGTGAAGGATTGCTGCAAAAAAATCTTTCATGTTCAAACCGGGCTAGATGCAGTAAAAATCTGTCAGGATGAAAAAATAGATTTAATATTGATGGATATCAAGATGCCTGTAATGAATGGCTATGATGCTACACGGGCCATTCGTGAATTTAATAAGGACGTCATTATCATCGCCCAAACAGCTTATGCTTTGCCTGGTGATAAAGATAAAGCGCTTGATGCAGGTTGTAACGCATATATATCTAAACCTACTAAAAAAGATGCACTTTTAGAAATTATTTCAAAGTATTTTCCTAATTAAAGTTCTATGAAAAAGTTATTTGTACTATCGATTTTATTCCTGTTTATTTTCAGTTCTTGCCGGATGCAAGATCAAGAAAATCAAATGGAAATTTGGAAAAATGAAGTCATGCGGACCGAATTTGATTTTGCAGAAATGGCAAGGACCGAAGGAATCGCAAAAGCATTTGAAGCCTTCGCTGCCAATGATGCGGTTTTATCACGAAACAATGCATTGGTTATTGGAAAAGAAGGAATCAGAAATTTTTACGAAAAGCGTGACCTGACGAATGTTAGTCTTGAGTGGAAACCGGATTTTATTCAAATAGCTGCATCCGGCGATTTAGCTTACACTTATGGTAAATACACCTATGCTGCAATTGATTCTGCAGGTATAAGCACAAGCTCAAATGGAATATTTCATACCGTTTGGAAACGACAAGTGGACGGCTCCTGGAAATACGTATGGGACTAGACAAATGATTATTGATTATTGATTATTGAATATTAAAGATTAGAACCATGAAACAGATTGTCAAGCATACGCTTGGATTAATAATTGTCGGTATTTTGCTTATTTCCTGTAATAATCAAAATCAAAAATCAGTGAAGGAAGAAAATAAGACGGGCCTATATACGGTTTATGACTCAATAAAGGCAGCAGAATATGGAGCTGATGAATATGGCATGAAAAAATATGTAATGGCCTTTTTAAAGAGAGGACCCAATCAGGAAATGAACGAAACAAAATCCAATGAAATTCAAATGGCTCATCTGAGCAATATCAACCGCATGGCCGAGCAAGGTAAATTGGTTTTGGCGGGACCTTTTTTTGATAATGGGGATTTAAGAGGAATTTATATTTTTAATGTTGAAAGCATTGCCGAAGCTGAAGAATTGACCAATTCCGACCCCGCCATCATTGCCGGTGTTTTAGTGATGGAATTGAAAGAATGGTATGGTTCAGCAGCATTGATGTCTGTTAATGAATTGCATAAAACCCTGGAAAAGAAGAGTATCATTGAATGAAATGAGACAGGTTGTGAGTTATGAGCGATAACTTGTGATTGCCTGTATTTGGTTAACCGTTTTTGCTTACTTATTTTCATCTTTCTTTTCTTTAACTTTCCTTTAGATTTTATTCATTAATTTGCATTGTGAAAATTTTAATCATTGAAGATGAAGTTGAATTGTTGGGGGCCATATGCGGATACCTGAGCAAAGAAAACTATCTATGCGAAACGGCATCCAATTTCGGCACCGCTGAAGAAAAGCTGGCAATGTATCATTATGATATTGCAGTGGTTGATATTACTTTGCCTGGAGGTAGCGGACTACAGTTAATTGAAATTTTAAAAAAGAAACATACGGATACAGGAGTACTTATTATCTCAGCAAAAAACTCCCTTGACGATAAAATAAACGGTTTAAATATTGGTGCAGACGATTACCTGACCAAACCATTCCATCTTGCCGAACTAAATGCACGTATCAAAGCATTGATAAGACGTCGACGTTTTGAAGGCGCAACCAGAATCGTTTTCAATGAAATAGAAATTGATACAGACGAAAACATGATTATTGTAAATAACAAACAATTGACACTGACCAAAAAAGAATTCGAATTATTAAACTTTTTTATAGCCAACAAAAATAGAATTTTAACTAAAGAGTCGATCGCGGAGCATCTTTGGGGCGACGATATCGATTTAGCTGATAATTTTTTTTTCATCTATACACACATCAATAACCTTCGCAAAAAAATTATAAAGAAAGGTGGAAATGATTACATTAAAACTGTTTATGGAATGGGATATAAGTTTAGTGATAAGTTATGAGTTATAAATGTAAAATATTGAATAATGAATTAAGAATTTGAAAAAAGCATTGTTTTGATACTTGTGTCTTAAGCCTTGAAACATGTATCTAAAATCTAACTGATGAAACTACTCAATAAATTAAGCCTCCGATATCTATCCTTCTCGCTACTTATACTAGCATTGATGGGAGGCGTTACGTATTTTGTGCTTTCGCTTGTCATTGAGGAAGAAATGGACCATAAGCTTAAATCATCGTTAGAAAAAATTAAATACGATATTGACCGTTACGACCATTTTTATACACTTGAACCATTTACCAATATTGATCGGGTTAAAGAACAGAAAACTTATTTACATTATTCCGACACCAAAATAAAGATAAACAGGTCGAATGATACAGAAGACTTCAGGCAATTGACGACGGTTGTAAAAATTAATAAGAAATATTATAAAATTATCATCCGGGAATCAAAGCTTGAATCGAGAAATTTCTTAAAGAGCCTTGCCTTGATCACTTTTATTGGATTTATTGTTTTAATTGCAAGTTTGATATTAATAAACCGACGCATTGCAAAAATTATTTGGGCTCCATTTTATCGAAATATTGATATTGTTAAAAAATTCTCCATCACAGATCGAGAGCCTGTTGCTTTGGCAAAAACGGATATCCATGAGTTTCATGAATTGAATATGGTGCTTTCGGAACTGACAGAAAAAGTCAGAAATGATTATCGAAACCTAAAACAATTTTCTGAAGATGCCTCTCATGAAATTCAAACGCCATTGGCTATCATTAAAAGTAAGATTGAAACTTTACTCGACGACAATAATTTCAATGATAAACAAGGTGAGGTACTGGATTCAATTTATCGATCCATACACCGCTTATCCAGGCTAAATAAAGATTTAATCTTATTGACTAAAATTGAAAACAAACAATTCGGGAATCCTGAAAAAATTAATTTAAAAGAAGTTATCGAAAACAAACTTGAAGAATTTCAGGAGCTGATCCAACTAAAAGGGATAACGCTTAGTACCAATTTGGATCATGAAATTTTTCTGAATTTAAATGCAGTTGAAGCAGAAATGCTTATCAATAATTTAATTTCGAATGCCATTAAACATAACATCAATAAAGGTATTTTTAAAATAATTCTGGGACAAGATCATATCGCTTTTTATAATAGTGGCTTTGCTCCTATCAAAAATCCTGAATCCATATTCAATCGCTTTTATAAAGAAAATGCAGGATCAAATTCTGTAGGATTAGGACTGGCTATTGTTAAGAAAATTTGTGATAACAATCAGATCAGATATCATTATTATTTCACGGATAATTTACATTGTTTTACGATTCATTTTAAACTTTAAACTTTCTTTAAAATCTATTCTTATCATTGAAAAAAATTTAAATCTTTTTATAAATGAAATATACTTTTATTGCCCTTCTGTTATCAATATTCCTGACCACATTTTCACAAAACCCATCAATTCAAAAACTCACTGTTTTTGTTGAAGGTCGTGGAATTGATTTTAACTACATCCGAAATAATGTAAAATTTGTTGATTTTGTAAACGATTCAAAAATTGCAGATGTACATGTAATCATCAGTCACAAATCTACCGGAGGTGGTGGTACTGAATATACCTTATCGTATTACGGAAACGGATTTGACAAAGTAGGTGAAATTACGCTGAGTTGTTTTACCTATTCGTTTGACACCCAGGTTCAAACCAGAGATAAACTTACTGCAAGTTTAAAAGCAGGGCTACTTCCTTACCTGAATGAAAAAGGGGATCTGGCTTCAGTATACATCAATGATCAATCAATTTCTGAAGATGAATCTGAAGGAAAGGCTGCTTCTCAAACGATTGATAAATGGAAAAATTGGGTATTTAGTCTCGGGATTGATGGCGGATTTAGTGGAGAAGAACAAAAAAAGAGTTTCGAATATGCCATGCGTTTAGAAGCAAGAAAAATCACCGATCAATGGAAAATAGAGAATGATTATGATTACGAACGTGGTGAAAGTAAAATAACAAATATAGAGGACGGCGAAGAGGAAATCATCAGGACCTTAAGAATAGAACAAGATCTAGATATAAATTTTGTATACAGCCTGAGCAAAAATTGGTCGTGGGGCTTATTTTTTCGAGGAAACCAAGATACATACAGAAATAACCTGATGTCCATCGAACTGCGCCCGGCAATTCAGTATAACTTTTTCCCATGGAGTGAAGTAGATCGAAGGGCCTTTACCATCACTTATAATATAGGCCCATCCTATAATGAATATTACGAAACCACCATCTTAAAGAAAGATTTGGAATGGTTGTGGTCGGAAAATTTAGAATTAAGGCTTGAAAAGGTTGAAACCTGGGGCGACCTGGAAGTTTGGCTTGAAGGTGGGCACTATTTCCCTGATTTTGAAAATTATTTTTATCGTGCCGGATTTGACCTTGCATTTAGAATTTCAAAAGGTCTTTCGTTCACCTTCGAACTTCAGGCCGAAAGCATCCACAACCAACGTTACCTGCCCGAAAGCGAATTGTCGTTCGAAGACTTATTGCTTAATAACCGCAAACCACCAACGGCATTTGAATATTCAGGGCAAATCGGAATCCGTTATCAGTTTGGTTCTATTTACAACAACATCGTAAATCAACGCTTATCCGACAATTATTAGGTTGAATGTAATTCATAGCTCAATGAAATATATTTTCCGGTTTAAAATGTTAAAATAACCGGTTTTTGTTACCAATTAACTATGTTGTTGTCTTAGAATGCCTGATAACCTGTCAGATTTCGCTTCCACAGAAGGCGGATATATGTCGAAATCTCGTTTTAATGGGCTATCAGTCATTTCGCCTCGATTCGACAATGCTCAACGCACGGCTCGATGTGAGAAGCTTTAGAATATGCTGGCCTTTCAGACAGCCTTTTTGTAATTTATAATTTTCCTACCTTTACATTTAAATTAATTTTGATCAGGAAACTTCACTATTTATTGAATATTAGTCCATCCCTACCATGAAAAATAAAAATATACAAACTGAAATTGACGCCTGCTATTTATACCAGAAATTGGCTGAAAATGAAACAGATTTGGTCATTGCAAAGGTATATCGAAAAATGAGCGAGATAGAGAAGGGACATGCCAGAGCCTTTGCCCAAAAAGAAAAAATCAGCCTGAAAAATTTAATTCAACCTTCGTGGAGAGCCAAAACCCTGAATTTTATAGGCAAAGTTTTCGGGTACGATTATGTATTGGGTGTAATGATGGATACCGAAAAAAGTATTTCTACTGCAATTATTTCAACCAAGAATAAGCATCAACTGGAATTGACCGGTGGCGAAACAAATCATGTTAAAATACTTCGGTCAATTTTAGAACATGAGGATAAGGTGACAGGGGTGCAACTTTCCAAATTCGAAAAAAGACATCGATCGGTTGGAGGAAATGCGATCAGGGCAGCGGTATTAGGCGGAAATGATGGGCTGGTATCCAACTTTAGTTTGGTGATGGGAATTGCAGGTGCAACCGCGGGTCAGACAGGGGTTTTATTGGCCGGTTTGGCGGGTTTATTGGCCGGAGCTTTGTCAATGTCATTAGGTGAATGGATTTCGGTAAAAAGTTCGCAGGAGTTGTATGAAAACCAAATGCAATTGGAAATGGAAGAGTTGGAGACAAACCCTGAAGGCGAACGTGAAGAATTAGCCTTAATTTATATTGCAAAGGGAATTCCGGAAAATCAGGCACATGAAATGGCAAGCGAAATCATGAAAGATAAAAACCATGCTCATGAAATTTTAGTTAAAGAAGAACTGGGGATCAATCCGGAAGAATTGAAAGGTTCGGCTATTGAAGCGGCCGTTTATTCATTTATTTTATTTGCGATTGGAGCCGTAATCCCTGTACTGCCTTTTATGTTTACAAATGGGATGAAAGCCATTATTTTTAGTGTAGGACTGAGTGCAGCAGGTTTATTTTTAATTGGTGCCGCAATCACTTTATTTACCGGAAAAAATGTTTGGTTCTCAGGATTTCGACAAGTTATTTTTGGTTTACTGGCTGCCGCCGTAACATTTGGTATTGGGAGCCTGATAGGCGTTTCGCTTGGCGGATAAGATCAGATGAGACTGGTTGCCCTGCCTGCGGCAGGCAGGTGGTTTTTAATGTGCAAAACCTACATTCTACATTCTACATTCTATATTTTTCATTCTACATTCAACATTTAGCATTCCCGCCCGAACCTTCCGTTCTGAACGGACGGGCAACATTGGCCAATAACGAGAGATTTATTTAATAATCAATTGTTTTATCAATTTCCCTTTCCTGTTTGTAAAAGCTACAAAATAGGTACCTTTTTGGTAGCCGCTTAAATCAATTTGATCGTTTAAGAAATCTTTTCGTTCCAAAACACATTGTCCGGCCAAATTAAAAATAGATAGATCAACCGGTTCCGGTGAAGCTATCGTAACGATCTTATCTGCTGGATTTGGATATAATTGAATCCCAGCTTCTTTATCGTCATCAAAAATACCTGTGCCGATATCGGTTGTGAACGACCATGCAGCTCCTTCAGTTTCGCCTACCGTATTCCGATTTACAACTTTCCAATAGTAGGTAGTTTGATAGCTTAGTGTAGCTGGTTGATAGGTGGTTGTCGCATTCATGTTATTTAACACTTTTTGTGTAGGTGGATTGCTTGTTCCAAAATACAAATCGATCTGATCTGTATTTGATCCGTTGTTCCAGCTCAACGTTGGGTTTGTTGAAACTGCTGTCGCCTGGTTTTGGGGTTGAGGATTGGAAGGCTGCCCGGGAGGATCTGTCTGAATTCCCGCAATAGTTTTTAGATAATTGATATAACCTGCATCAATTTCTTCATATGAAATATCGAAAACATTCCAATCTAATCCGCTCAAGAAAAAATCCCGGATGGTTGGATAATCAGCATGATTTTTTTGCATAAAATGCCAGAATGCCTGTCCGAATGAATAAACCGACATATATCCATCAGTATCAGGCATTATTTCAGCAAGATTCGGATAATGACCATGCTCATTTTTAAACCTTTCCAAGCCTTCTTTAAAATACCATGAACGATTGGCCAGGTATTCGTCATTGACACTTTCGTATGCCATGATCTCAGCCATTCCTTCTGAATGAAAACTGGGAATAGCAAACAGATGAGTTACTAAGTTAAAATGAAAACCGTGAAAAAATTCATGGGGTATCAAAGTTCTAAGTGCTTCGTCAAGTCCACCCCAAGCTACCGTTGGAGATAAAAAATCTATATTATCGCCTGACCATGCACTTCCACCATTGTAATCGTTTAAAATCACCATACAATAAAGCCCCGCCTGAGCATTGGGATAAACCACACAATTAAATTTATGGAGAATTGGAAATTCAAAAAGTGTCGTATAATGTTCAAATTTTTCTTCCAGTTTACCAGCGATATCATCCATAAATTGAATATCCTGGGGAGTTGAATAAATATTAAAATGATTTGTTTGGCGCTGCAATACAATGCGATTGGCAACATCGTTTTCATAAAAATAGGTCAAATGATGTTGCCAAATGGTTTCATGAACATCCGGGCCAAGTTTTTGTATTCCTACTACAGATAATGCTTGTGCCTCGATATAGGATACCATTAACGATCTTTTATTAATCGAAGTAAAATCATCCATACTTTTGATATCATTAATCACTGGAATATGCCCCAACTCACTTAAAGCTTCAATAATTGTGTTACTATTTATATAAAAGCCACTATAAAAAAGCCCGAATGCTTCTGCAAAATAGGAAGGACAATAGCCCCCCTGGCCCCTTATTTGTTTTTTCTTTAAAATCAATTGAGCAAGGGTATTCTTTACCAGTCTCGAAAAAGAATCTTCATAAATATCATTTCTTCCTCCGGGAGGAATTGAAACATAAATTTCATTCGGAACTTTGTATCCGCCATATTTCCAATCAGGAAAATCAAAATTGATGAACGCGCTTAATTCTTCTTTCCCGACCAGAAATATTTTTACCTTTTCCTCTTCATCGAATAAATTATCGAGGCCGGGACGATCCCAATATGAGCACAGTTCCAGGAACCATTGATCAATTTCATTTTTGATCTCATCCCAATATTCCGACTGGGTTTCAGTGGCATAAAAAGCAGTATGTTCGCTTTCTGCAATTAAAGCGGGTGGCTCGGGATGATAGACTCTTGAACTATTGCTGATCCGGAATTCATCAATCCAACCATCGAACTGGATATTACTGCTCCCATCAACACCTCCCAAAAAAACCTTACGCTCAGCATTACATAAGGTGCCATCAGTTCCTTCAGGAAATGACCGTGAATCACTAAAAACCTTGTTCCAGTCCTGATCATGCACAGTAAATGATATACAAGCTTCTGTAGAATCGCTGGCAAGTATTAAATGATGCCATTTTTCAATCTCCAATCCGGTCTCCTGCTCAATCCTTATTTCAGTAAGATTATCGAAAGTTACCCCACAATTAAAACCATGTCCATCACTCCTAAAACCGATAACAATAGCTGCAACTCCCTGTCCATCTTTAATAAACAGGCTCGGAAATGCAGCTGAACCTGAACCGTAATTTCCAACTTTTACCCAGAACTCAATACGCCAGTCCCTGCCAAGGTTAAGCTCTGAAGTAGGTTCAATCAGAATGCATTGTAATCCTCCTTCATTGTTCATTCTAAAGGCCTGTCCAAAACCGGTTAAAGAATTTCCATATACAGGTTCGTTGCCCCAGTTTTGAACATTTCCGGTATATGATCCCTCAAAGGTCAGATCATTGTTGAAGTGGATTAATAATACCGTCGAATCATCATTGATGCAAGGACCGCCATTTTGTTGTGAGAAGGAATAAAAGGATACAAATATTCCAATAACAAGGAAAGTAAGGGATTTCATAATAAAATATATATAGTTCTGTTAATGATAATCAAATTCAATCCCCTACTCCAATAAGATCGTTGATCTTAAAAAAATCAATCAGAAAATAATACCGAATCTACAAAAAATTCCGTTTCATTTTAGGCCTAATTATTTATATTGAATAAAAATTACATCTCTCCTTCCTTATTAAAATTTATTTTACTTATCTGAATATCTGCTTAATATGAGTTTTAAAGTATTATGCTATACTAATTAATAAAATAATTTCAGTACTTTGTCTTGCATAGTACTGAATAATGTTTTATGTTTGCAGCATGAATATTGAAAAAACACAAGCACAGATGAAGAAAGGGGTACTGGAATTATGTATATTATCCATAATTACCGGAAAAGAAGTCTACGCCTCCGATATTCTGGAAGAATTAAAACGTTCGGAACTGATCGTCGTTGAAGGCACCTTATATCCCCTCTTGACTCGTTTAAAAAACGATGGCCTCCTAAGTTATCGCTGGGAAGAATCAAAATCGGGCCCACCGCGAAAATATTATGAAATTACCGAGATCGGTAAAAAAGTATTAAAAGAGTTAGACATCAGTTGGAAGGAACTGGTCAATGCTGTTCAATTGCTAACCGAATCAAACAATTTAATTTAAAAAAGCCAAAAAAATGAAGAAAACATTCACTATAAATATTAGCGGAATAATTTTTCACATTGACGAAGATGCCTACTCAAAGCTGAATTCCTATTTAGGTAGTATAAAAAATCACTTCACTAATCTGGATGGAAGGGAAGAAATCATCTCGGATATTGAAAGCCGCATAGCGGAAATTCTACAGACAAAACTGAGCGATTCAAAACAAGTTATTGTTATCGAAGATATCAACGAAGTTATCGCAATCATGGGGCAACCCAGCGATTTTTCGGATGATGATGAAGAACCTGTTAAATCCCGTACAAATTATTCGTATCAGCAAACAGGTTATAAAAGGTTGTACCGTGATCCTGAAAACAAAATGATTGGTGGAGTAGCCGGTGGAATTGGGGCTTATTTACACATCGATCCGCTTTGGATCAGAATCCTATTTATTATTGCATTATTTACAACCATAGGCGGG
>PHDM01000047.1 GCA_002840985.1 Bacteroidetes bacterium HGW-Bacteroidetes-17 | reverse complement strand
GCTCACCAGTTTGCGCTGGGAATATAATCGGCCTGAAGCGAAAAGTTCGGGCAGTAATGATGCCTTATGCCTTCTGATTCTTTCACAGGCACAAGGGTTAAGAATGGCTGATAACATAGCAAGGCGATCGGATCGCCAGGTCATAATTGAACATACAGGGGAGGGGAAGCAACATTATTTTGCTTTTTGGAAAAGAGGAAAACTATGGTCGGCCTCCGGTTGGTTGTTTGAGGTGAATCCAGATTCTTAATTGGTGAATTATTTTAAAGGTTTTCTATATCATCATATTTGATCCGCCTTCGCGTTGCGCTGCAGACGCTTAAGCTTTAACTTCAGCGGCAGCGTGCGGACGAGAAGGCATTGGTATAATTGCCCGTAGCCTGCTGCGGAATTTTGTATCTCCCGAATTCTCGGGAATTTGGGGTTCACACCTTTGATTTATACTCCGGCGTTTAAAGGTGCTGTTAAAAAGATCAGAAATATTGTTAATTCGAGCTCTTTGAGAATTATTAGAGATTTTAGGGTGAGCACTCCATGAAAAAGACCTCCCTGTAAGTTAAATGTGACAAATTAGCTAAAATACAGGCACTTGCAAGTTAAAATCATCACAAATGAATCGACTGATAAACTAATAAATTAAGCTTACATAGGGGGTTTTTCCAATAATCCAATTCGATCAGAATTAAAGTTAAATCGAAGCACACTTTAATGATAAATGATTATTGATTATTTTGATGATTAAATATTTTCCGATCAAAAATCATCAATTAAAAATAATCAATAGAAAAGTCCGGATGGCAAAATTGATAGACGCGCTGGTTTCAGGGACCAGTGGATGCAAATCCGTGCAAGTTCGAGTCTTGTTCCGGGCACAATTTGTAATCATTATTCCGTTTCTTTAGATGGCTAAAATGATTGATTAAATTTTCCAATTAAGTTTCCCACTGAAATTAAATTGCACCTATTAATAAGGTATAGGTAATTTATTGATTAAATAGGTAATTTGCCTATTTTATGGATTCCTTTTTTTTTTAAATTTATTTAATTATTAGGGTTTTACTCTAAAAACTCAAGTTCGTGTGAAGACGTACTAGGTGAACTAAGTTTTTTAAAGGATTGATATATTGGTGGTTAAGCTTGTTAGGTTGTAAGATTATTAATAAGTTTAGTCACCTATTTTTTTGCTATTTCATTCAAATAGCGCGGTTCTTGATAATAAAGAGTTAATAAACCTCTGATATTAGATTCATTATTAAATAGAGGGAATTGAAATATTAAAAAATTAAATTGCGAAGCTTATGAGCAATCATAATAAAAAAAAAGCAAGTAATATTGTTCTATTTAGTTTGGATGAACCTCGATACGCACTTTACCTATCTGCCGTTGAAAGGGTTATCCACTCGGTTGAAATCACCCCATTACCTAAAGCACCCGATAAAGTTCTAGGAGTCATTAATATACAGGGAGAAGTCATTCCGGTTATTGATATTCGAAAATTATTTCATTTACCGACTCGCGATCTAAGTTTAGACGATCAGTTCATCATAGCCAGGACATCAAAGCGTCTTGTTGTGCTTGTGGTCGATTCAGTGGCCGGTGTTTCTGAAATTGCTAATGATCAGCTGGTCAATGCTGAAGAATCTTTATCATTTGCCGGTTACCTATCGGGAGTTACGGTTTTTGAAAACAAGATTATTTTGATTACTGATCTTGAAAAATTTCTTTCAATGGACGAAGAACAAGTTTTGAATAAGGCAATAAAAGAAGTGGCTAAATGATCCGAACGCTGCCCGATATAAAATTACAAAAATTAAGTGAGTTTATTGAGCTTAAGCTCGCATTGCATTTCCCGAAGGAGCGGTGGGATGATCTGGAAAGGAATATCCGTTCAGCAGCAAAAGAATTTGAATATCAGGATGTCGATAGCTTTATTCAGCACATTGTTTCATCACCATTAACCCGCGAACATTCTGAATTACTTGCTGCCCATCTGACCATCAGTGAAACCTATTTCTGGCGCGAACCGGAATCTTTTGAGGTTTTAGAACAAATGATTCTTCCGGAACTGATCCGTTTAAGGCAAAAAAATAATAAAAGAATTCGAATTTGGAGTGCTGGCTGTTCTGGAGGCGAAGAACCCTATTCCATTGCAATAGCCCTTACCCGGATTATCCCGGATATTAAAAACTGGAATATTTCTATTCTGGCTACTGACATCAATCCCCGCAACTTACAAAAAGCAGTCACTGGAGAATATGGGGCCTGGTCGTTTCGCACTTCACCCAAATGGTTAAAAGAAAAATATTTTATTGAAAAAAATAAAGGACATTTCCAGATTATTCCGGCTATTAAGAACATGGTAACTTTCGAATATTTGAATTTAGCCGAAAATGATTACCCTTCGCCGCTTAACCACACTAATGCAATGGACATCATCTATTGCAGAAATGTACTGATGTATTTCAATCAGGAACGTTTCAGGCTTGTGGCCAAAGGATTATATAATTCGTTGATTGAGGGTGGTTATTTTGTGGTATCCTCAAGTGAACTCTCAACACAGAATTTCCCGGATTTTCTGCCTGTTAATATTCCGGGTTTTGTTTTGTATCAGAAAAACAGCAGTAATAAGAGAAAACAGAACAAGAATGAGATTTCAGAAACTTATCCTGAACCGCAACTATTTACATTAACAGCAAAGCCTGAACCCACTCCTGTTTTTGTACAGGATCTTGTTAAACCCAATCTCTCTGAAACAGAAAGTTCTGTATTTAAGGAGGAGGACATTCTTCAAACTACCGATCAAATTTATGAGGAAATCTTAAATACCTATTCAAAAGGCAATTACCCTGAGGTGATCAATAGACTTCAAAAAGTTGATTTAAGCCCTGATGAACAAATACTATTGATCAGAGCATATGCGAACACCGGAAAACTTAGCGACGCTTTGACCGAGTGCCAAAAAGCTATCCTTACGCGAAAACTTGATTCAAAAATACATTACCTCTATGCCTCTATTTTGCAGGAACTTAAGCAGCCTGACGAAGCCATCGCTGCACTTAAACGTGCTATTTACATCGATCCCGACTTTGTACTTTCTTATTATTCACTGGGTAATTTATATTTAAAGAAAGGGAATATGGATGCTACAAAGAAATATTATAAAAACATATTATCCATTATAAATAAATGGAGTGATGATGAGATTGTACCTGAATCGGAAGGATTAACCACAGGACGGTTCAAGCAAATCATTAATGCCACCTTGAAAACAGCTGCGTTATCATGAAAGAAAATAAAAATGAGACCGGAAAAAAAACCGGAAGGAAAGCGGTGAATTTAAAGACGAAGAATGCTTCGAAATTGAGCACAGAAAACCAAATTAAGCAGGTGAAAGTCCCATTGGATGAATCCCTGATGATATTACGTGAACGTGCCAACACTCTGGCCACAGGACAAAATAAAGGGCTACTTCATGAGGAAACCATGGAGATTATTGTGTTTAAGCTGGCCGCTGAGTACTATGCAATTGAAACTAAATTTGTACGTGAAGTCTATCTGTTAAAAGATTATACCATACTGCCCGGAATTCCTGCATTTATTCTGGGAGTTATTAATGTGAGGGGACAAATCATTTCGGTGATCGACCTGAAGAAATTTTTCGGATTACCCGAAACAGGAATCGGTGAACTGAATAAAGTGATCATCATTCAGAATGACGAAATGGAATTTGGCATTCTGGCCGATAACATTCAGGGAACCCAATTGATTCCACTTAGTGCTATTCAAACTAATTTATCAAATATCAGTGATATCGGAAGCGACTATTTGAAAGGGGTAACCAATGAACATTTCATTATATTGGACGCTAAAAAAATGCTGGAGGATGAAAACATCATTGTAAATCAGGAAACAAAATAAATCGATAATTAAATATAAATAACCATGAAAAATTTTGAAAATTTAACTATTAGAACAAAACTACTGTTAAGTTTTGGATTGATATGGATCATGCTTTTGGCAGTAATCATTATTGCTATTTCCGATATCTCCGAAATTGCCAAATCGGAGAAAAAATTAAATGAAGTCAATTCTGAGACAGCTATTCAACTAATTAATATCAGATCAGATCAGAACCACAATAGGGCTGATATATTAGAGATGATAATGACTACTAAGGAATCTGATCGATTGGTTATAGAAAAAGGTATGATTGACCGCGCTGCAAAAATTGATATAGCATTTGATAATCTAATCAATCTCAATAAGGATCCGTTATTCCAAAATCAGTTAAAGGAGATGAAAGACAACCTTGATGCCTATCGTGATGGCAGAATTGACGTAATGCTTCTACTGAAAGAAGGAAAAGTAGAAGAAGCTATAAAATTAGGAACCGGTATTCAGGGCGATCGATTTGAAAAGGTTAGATCACTTACATATTCAATGGCGGATCAAGCTTTAAAGGATGCAAAAACTCAACTTGCTCTTGATCAGCAACAAGCAAGCACTTCGATTTTGATTTTTGTAATTTTTGGTGCACTTGCACTAATTGTAAGTTTTTTCATGATTATATTTCTGAATAATTTAGTTGCCAAACCTCTCAGTAATATTTCGATCATGGCAACACGTATAGCTTCGGGAGATTTAAGTGCTGAGGTAATTGCAAATGAAAGAAAAGATGAAGTGGGACTGTTGAACCTTTCTTTTTATCAAATGGTTCAAAAACTAAGAGTTTCCATTACCGAAATTATGGAAGGTATCAATTTACTGGGTTCTTCGGCCAGCGAGATTTTGGCTGCTTCAACACAGGTAGCATCCGGTGCAGCTGAAACCGCATCCGCCATCAGCGAAACCACTACTACCGTTGAAGAAGTACGCCAGGCTGTTCAATTGTCCAGTCAAAAGGCAAGCCGTGTTTCTGAAAATTCAAATCAGGTGGTAAAAGTTACGCAGGATGGCCAAAACGCCGTGGATGCAACAAAAATGGTGATGACAGACATTCAAACACAGATGGAATCTATTGCCAATACCATAGTTCGTCTGAGTGAACACAGCCAGCAAATCGGAGGTATTATTGCTTCGGTAGATGACATTGCCGATCAATCCAATTTATTAGCGGTAAATGCAGCCATTGAAGCTGCCAAAGCCGGGGAACAGGGAAAAGGATTTGCCGTGGTGGCACAGGAAATTAAGAATCTGTCTCAACAATCGAAACAATCGACCATACAGGTTCGTACTATTTTAAGTGAGGTGCAAAAAGCTACTACTGCCGCCGTTATGGCAACGGAACAAGGGAGCAAAGCCGTTGAAAGAGGAGTAAAGCAATCAGGTCAGGCAGGTGAAACCATCCGGGTTTTGGCTCAAAATGTAAACGAATCTGTTCAGGCTGCATCCCAAATTGTTGCATCAAGCCAGCAACAGGTGATAGGAATGGATCAGGTTGGATTAGCCATGAACAATATCAACCAGGCCGGTACCGAAAATGCGGCAAGTATGAAACAGGCTGAAAGTGCAGCCAAGGATTTGCATGAATTGGGACAAAAATTGAAACATTTGGTGGAACAGTATAAATTGTAGATAGAAGACAGAAGATAGTAGATAGTAGACAGTAGACAGTAGATTGATAGGTGGTGGAAAAATAGGTGAATAGGCGGTAAGCTTTTGCCAAAAATTAAGCATTAAAAAATATAAAGAACAAAATGGATACCAGAGAAGCTGAATTTCTAAAACGACTTGAGGCGGTTTTTAAAATTGAAGCTGAAGAGCATATTCAAACGCTGTCTTCCTTCCTGATTGAACTTGAAAAAAAACCGGACCCTCAAAAATTGGCTGAATTAATTGAAACGATTTTTCGTGAAGCGCATAGCTTAAAAGGAGCTGCACGTTCGGTAAATCGAAGCGACATTGAATCCATTTGCCGGGTCATGGAAAATGTATTTTCAAAGGTTAAAAACAATCAATTCGTTCTGTTTCCTGAACATTTTGACATTCTTCACTCCTCCATTGAATACATATCAAAATTAATGTCGAGAAGTGAGACCATCAGTGCTGATTATCATGACGGATTAATCAAACAACTGCAATCAATCATTGAAACGGATCAGGTAAGTTCTAAAAAAGAAGAATCCATCAATGTGCTTAAGATTATTACTGAAACAGAACCAAAGGTTGAGCAGTTTCATGAAAAAAAACAGGTCCCTAAAATCATAGATGAAATAAAACCTCAAAGTCCAATTTCTAAACCATCACCTCGGAAATACAAAAAATCCGAGCAAACGCCCTCCCCCGATCATCGGATCTCGCCATCAGAAACCGTCAGGATAGAAACGGCAAAACTTGATCCGCTATTTTTACAGGCTGAACAATTAATCCAATCGAAGATTGCAGCCGCAGAAAGGGTTACTGAAACCACTAAGGTATTTGATTATATCCGTTTGTGGAAATCAGAACTAAGAAACAGGATTTCGCAAAAACCTTCGGGAGAGCCCATTACTTATGCTGAAATTTTATCCTGGAATAGCAGAAAGCAAAATGAGCTTGAAGCAATAGTTTACCGTCTAGTGAATGCCATAGAAAATGATCAGCGTTCGTTGACAAGAATGATAGATGAGCATTTGGAATCCATGAAAACGATACTGATGCTTCCCATTTCCTCACTGATTGAGGGTTTTCCTAAGTTGGTCAGGGATTTGGCCCGAACTCAAGGAAAAGAGGTGGAATTAAATATACACGGACAGGAAATTGAAGTTGATAAGCGCATATTACAAGAGCTTAAGGATCCCTTGATTCACCTGCTCAGGAATTGCATAGACCACGGAATTCAGTCTCCGGATATACGTAAAAAGCTGAAAAAACCATCAAAAGGAATTATCAGCATAGATTTTGCAAGCACCGATGGCCGTAACCTGGAAATTAAGATTTCGGATGACGGCGCAGGGATTAACAAAAATAAAGTAATGGCATCGGCAATTAAAGCCGGAGCGATATCCCAAATCGAATCACAAAAATTGACTGACCAGGAAATTTTTGCATTTATTTTTAATTCCGGAATCTCAACAAGTGCGTTGATCACTGATATTTCGGGTCGTGGGCTTGGTCTTGCCATTGTGAACGAAAAGGTGGATTTGCTTAATGGAACCATTTCTGTCTCGAGTCATCAAGATCAGGGGACGATGTTTCATCTCATCCTGCCACTCACCTTGTCAACATTACGGGGGGTGCTTGTGAGCAGTGAGGGTCATTTTTTCTTCGTACCGAACATTCATGTGAAACATGTACTCAGGGTCAATGTCAATGATATAAAAACAGTTGAAAACAGGGATACCATTACCATTGATCATGAAATTATGTCCATCGTTAAACTTAGTGAGGTACTTGGATTAAAAATTAAATTAAAGGGATTGGGGTCAAACAGAAACGATGATTCCCCAAATTCTTCTTTTAAACAAATTATTGTATTAAATAATGCAAACAGGCAGCTTGGGTTTGTGGTAGACGAAGTATTAGACGAACATCAGATTCTTATAAAAGATTTGGGTAAGCAATTAAAAAGTGTAAGGAACATAAGCGGAGTAACTGCATTGGGTTCGGGGAATCTGATTCCTGTAATAAATGTATCTGATTTGATGAAATCATCCATAAACGCCGGAAAAACGAGTATCCTCAGCGAAGAAGCCATATCAGAAGAAAAAATATATAAAATACTGGTCACTGAAGATTCCATAACTTCCCGTACCCTGATCAAAGACATTTTAGAAACTGGAGGCTATCAGGTTGAGACTGCCGTTGACGGGTTGGATGGATACACTAAAGCACTGATCGGTGAATTTGATTTAATCGTTTCGGATGTGGATATGCCAAGGATGAATGGGTTCGAGCTTACCACTAAAATACGAAATGACAAAAAGCTTTCAGAATTACCGATTGTATTGGTAACGGCACTTGATTCGCGCGAAGACCGTGAACATGGGATTGATGTAGGGGCGAATGCATACATTATAAAAAACAGCTTCGACCAAAGTAATTTGTTGGAAGTGGTGAGGAAGTTATTATAAGTGTTTAGGCTGTAGGATTTTGTGTATTAGAAATTGGAAATTTGAAAATGTATTGGAGGATATTAAATGAAAAGGGTTTATGAATTGGATGTTTATAAGTTGGCTGAAGAGTTGTCGGATTTGATTTGGAATGATTTTGATCATTGGGATAAAAAGGTTCAAAATACCATTGGATACCAAATAGTCAGGGCTTCAGACAGTATTGCCGCCAATATAGCTGAAGGCTACGGGCGATTTACACCACCTGACAGAAAACGATTTTATTTGTATTCCAGGGGTTCATTTGAAGAAACAAAAGCGTGGTTAAGAAAATTGATTAGAAGAAAAATTGTAACGGTAGAACAAACGGCTAAATACCAAATTATTATTGAAAAACTTGGTCCAAAATTGAATGCTTTTATAAATACGACAAAAATTATCGAATAGAGAATAGTGAAACGGGATAATAGAAATGGGGAATTGGAAAATAGAAAATGGAAATTTGAAAAAGGAAAATGAAAATGAAAAGGGTTTTTGACTTAGCCGAAAAGTTATCAGATTTGTTCTGGAATGATTTTGACCATTGTAATAAAAAGGTTCAAAATACAGTTGGATGTCAGATAATCAACTCTTCCGACTGTGTTTCTAAGCCGTCTTCCGAATTTCTAATTTCCAATTTCGCTTAAAAATACGTATATGGTTAAAGTACTAATAGTTGAAGATTCTCCGGTAATGCAGGAATTGCTTGCCTACACGCTTAGTTCAGATCCTGCAATAAGTATTACGGGTATTGCAGCCAATGGCGAAGAGGCATTAAAATTGCTTAACAAAGAAAAACCAGACGTGATTGCAATGGATTGGCAAATGCCAAAGTTAAATGGACTGCTTACAACGATCAAAATTATGGAAACCAATCCGATTCCGATTGTGATTGTTACCGGTAGTTTGGCGGTAAATGATAATGCCATAACTTTCTCCCTTATGGAGGCCGGTGCTTTGGCCATAGTTAAAAAGCCTCACAGTATCAATCATAAGGACTATAAGAATGACGCTAAGAAGTTGATAGAATCCCTGAAATTAATGTCTGAGGTAAAAATGGTCAGAAGAAGCACTCCAAGACCGAAAGTGCAAATTCCGAATAAACTATTGATAGATAAAAGAATTAAAAAAGAAATAGAGATTGTGGTGATTGGAGCTTCAACAGGCGGCCCCCTAATTTTGCAAAAAATACTGACAGGGTTACCAAAAGACATATTAGTACCCATTTTAATCGTCCAGCATATCACTCAGGGTTTTGTAAATGGTTTTGTTGAATGGCTTGGCAAAACAAGTGATTTACCTATTCATGTGGCTACTCATGGAGATAAGCTCATCGCCGGGCATGTTTATGTTGCCCCCGATGATTGTCATATGGGGGTGATTTTAGGGCCAAGAGTATTCTTAAGTAAACATAATTCTGGAATTGGATTAAGACCTTCTGTGGCTTATCTGTTTAAAACGGCAGCAGAAAATTTTGGATCGCGGGGTGTTGGGATATTATTAAGCGGCATGGGTAGCGATGGGGCCTCTGAATTAAAATTAATGAAGGATAGTGGAGCCATTACCATTGCGCAGGATAAAGAAAGTTCGGTGGTTCATGGAATGCCGGGTGAAGCCATTAAACTGGGTGCGGCAAAATATGTTCTTTCACCGGAAGAAATAATAAGCCTATTAATGGTTTTGATTAAATAAAAATTGAAGGTTTCAATAAAAAAAATAAAAATTAGTTCTCGATGAAGGATATAAATCATTCCGAAAATAATATAATTAAAATATTGATCGCGGAAGACAGCCCCACACAGGCTGAAGAATTAAGGTACATTCTTGAGAAACATGAATATTTTGTAGTCGTTGCAAAAGATGGCGAAGAAGCACATGAAATGGTCATTAAACATAAACCTTCTTTGATTATTAGTGACATTATGATGCCAAAGATGAACGGCTACGAACTCTGCAAAAAAATTAAATCGGATCAACATAACGCTCATATTCCAGTTATCCTGCTCACCTCACTTAGTAATTCTGCAGATGTTATTGAAGGCCTTGCTTGTGGAGCTGACAATTTCATCACAAAGCCCTATGATGAGGATTATCTGCTCACCCATATTTTGAAGGTCTTGCAAAACAGAGGTTTAATCCATATCAAAAAAGAAAAAAGAGACATAGAAGTATTGGTTGATGGCAAAAAACGTCAAATTTCTGCAGATCAGCAGCAGATGTTTACCTTGCTACTTTCTACTTTTGATGCAGCCATGCACAAAAACAATAAATTATTAAGAACACAGGAAGAACTGCAAAGAATAAATGAAAACCAGGAAGAACAAATCAATAAAAGAACGGTACAACTTAGGGAAGAAATAGCTAAGCACCAAAAAACAGAAACTGAACTTCTCGAAAGCGAAAGAAGGGTCGATCTGGCGGTGAAATCGGCAAATATGGGGTTATGGGATTTGGATTTAATAAACGAAACCACATGGCGCACAATTCGTCATGACCAGATTTTTGGGTATGAGAGCTTGCAGCCAAATTGGAATCTGAAAATTTTCATGTCTCATGTGTTACCAGAGGATCGTGAAGATGTAAAACAAAGTGTTGAAGAAGCTTTTACCACCAAAAAACTTCAATTTGAATGCCAGATTAAAGGGATTGACAGATTAATTCGCTGGATATCTGTTCATGCAGATGTTCAACACGACCAAAAAGACAAACCTATTCGAATGATTGGCTCTGTCATGGACATTACCGAACGGAAACAGGCGGAATTAGAAATTGAGCTGAAAAACAAAGAACTTCAAAAAATCAATAATGAAAAAGACCTGTTATTCTCTATTATAGCCCATGATTTGAGGAGTCCTTTTAACGCATTTCTTGGTTTAACCGAAATATTGGCCGATGAGGCTTTGTCCTTATCTATTAATGAACTGACCAGTGTTTCTAAGCGTTTAAATGAATCTGCCAAAAATTTGCATCAACTTTTGGAGAACTTATTGGAATGGTCCCTTCTTCAAAAAGGTTCTATGCAATTTTCTCCTAAAAAGCTCGATTTATCAGAACTTATTGATAAAGAAATTGAATATGTATATGAAAGGGCTTACCAAAAAGAAATATCACTCGTTAATGAAGTGCATGAAAATTTCCTGATCTATGGAGATGAAAAAATGATTCACACTATTTTACGTAATCTGTTATCGAATGCGGTAAAATATACAAACAAGGGGGAGCGAGTTTTTGTTAAATCTAAAATCTTGTCAAATAAAATGATTGAAATATCTGTAAGCGATTCTGGAATTGGAATGTCAAAAGATATTTTAAAAAAGATATTCAGTATTGGTGAAAAAGTAGGATTTAAAGGAACTGAAGGGGAGCTCAGTACCGGATTGGGATTGGTGCTTTGTAAAGAGTTTGTTGAAAACCACGGAGGTAAAATATGGGCAAAAAGTGAAGTAAATAAAGGAAGTACCTTCTCCTTTACCATTAAAAATGAAAAACTACAATAGCAAATAGCTTTTTTTATCAAAAAAATGTTTTAAAATTTAAAATGATCGGAGCACAGCTATGAAAACCAAGAAAAATTCGACAAGCGAGCTTTATAAAGTATTAGTCGTAGAAGACAGCCCAACACAGGCGGAAAAACTAAGATATACCTTAGAGAATAAAAATTTTGAGGTAAGAGTTGCAAAAAATGGTAAAATAGCTTTGGATATGTTGAAAAAGTTTAAGCCAAACATGGTCATAAGTGATATTGTAATGCCTGAAATGAACGGTTATGATCTTTGCAAGGAAATCAAATCGATGGAGAATACCATGGACATTCCGGTTATTCTACTGACATCTCTTACAAATGCAGAGGATGTGCTTGAGGGACTAGCCTGTGGAGCAGACAATTTTCTTACGAAACCATATAATGAGGATTACTTATTATCTCATATCGACCGGATTATTGCAACCCGTAAATTTGGAAACAACGAACGAGTAAGAGTGGGTGTAGAAATGATGTTCGGAGGCAAAAAACGATTTATAACAGCCGATCAGCAGCAGATGTTAACTTTACTCATTTCTACTTACGAAGCAGCCGTTCAACGAAATCATGAATTAACGGAAGCATAGGAAGAACTTAAAGTTTTTAATGACCATTTGAGTGAAATGGTAGAGGAAAGAACAGCTGAATTAACAAATGAGAATATAATCCGCAAACAAGCAGAAATACAGGTAAATAAACTAAATCGCGTGTATGCGCTGCTCAGCAATGTTAACCAAACCATTGTTCGGGTCAGGGAGAAACAAAGATTATATGATGATATATGCAATATTGCTATAGAAAATGGCAAATTCAGGATGGCCTGGATTGGAATGGTTGATAAAGAAAGTAATAAATTTATTCCGGTGGCTACTTCAGGTCATGCAAACGAATATATTAAAACAATTAATATTGATTTAAATGATAAAATTTTGGGTGATGGCCCGATTGGACGATCAATAAAGACAGGAAAACATTATCTGGCAAATGATATTGCCAATGATCCTGAAATGGCTCCATGGCGAGAAATTGTATTGAATCTTGGATGTAAATCATCTGCAGCATTTCCAATTAATGTTTTTGGAGAAACTATTGGAGCATTTATTATTTATTCGGATGAGCTTTTTTTCTTTGATGAAGCTGAAGTGAAGTTGCTTGATGAAATGTCTGCCGATGTTTCATTTGCTATCGAATTCATAGAGAAAGAATCCAAACGCAAACTCGCCGAAGAATCATTGAAGAAAAGTGAACTAAAATATAAAGCATTATTTGATGAAGATCTGACTGGAGATTATGTTGCAGCAGTTGATGGGACCATTCTTTTATGCAATAAGACTCTGGCAAATATTTTTGGGTTTAATTCGGTGAATTCCCTTTTGAATGAAAACATTATTTCTTTTTACAAAGATCCGGATAGCAGAGAAGAATTTTTAAACTTGATACGAGAGAAGAAAAAGCTTGAACTTTTTGAACGTGAATTTATTCTTCGGGACGGGAGGCAAATTACTGTTTTACAAAATGTTGTAGGAGAATTTGATGAATACGGTACATTAATAAACCTCAAGGGTTATTTGTTTGATATTACAGAGCGAAAACTTGCATTGAAAGCATTAACATTAGCGAAGGAAAAAGCAGAGGAAAGTGACCGTTTGAAAACCGCATTTTTAAACAACATCTCTCACGAAATCCGCACCCCATTGAATGGGATTCTTGGTTTTGCCAACTTAATTGTCGATCCTGATATTACTCAGAATGAGAAAGAGCTTTTCTTGAATACTTTAAACATCAGTAGCAATCGTTTACTGAAAACCATTACCGACTATATTGACGCTTCTCTTATAGTTTCAGGCAGTATGGGAGTTCATGAGAGTCCGTTTGATCTTGCAATGATATTGAAAAATATACAGGAACATTTTCAGACTCCCTGTCTAGATAAAAATCTTGAACTGAAAGTTCAAATCCCTGATCAAAATGATTATATTATCCTGATTACAGATAAAGAACTGCTGGGCAAAGCCCTTTTTCATTTAGTTGACAATGCAATAAAATTCACCCAGGAGGGCTGTATTGAGGTTGGCTATTCTACGAATGCTTATGCTGAGCGGGGTCGAAGTACGGTAACAGAGCTTGTCGAAGTTGAATTTTTTGTAAAAGATAGCGGAGTAGGTGTTGTAAAGGAGGCTCAGGAACAAATTTTTGAAGGCTTTTCACAGGAAAATTCATCCAATATTCGTGGTCATGAGGGCAGCGGGCTGGGATTAACTATTGCTAAAGGAATCGTTGAACTGCTTGGTGGGGAAATCCGTTTAGAATCTGAAAAAAACAAGGGTACTTCTGTATTTATTAGTTTACCGGTTGAACTTGGAATCCTTCCCGAAAAAGACAAATATATCGGATCCGTAAAAGCAAGGGGGAAATCTCCAATTATTCTTGTTGCTGAAGATGATGAACAGAACTTTCTTTATTTAGATATCTTATTAAAAAATATTGAAAATAAAATTTTACGTGCTGTTAATGGTCAGGAAGCAGTCAATTTGTGTAAAAAGCATCCTGAAATTGCACTCGTTTTAATGGATATAAAAATGCCTGTAATGAACGGGCTAGATGCCACAAGAAAAATAAAATCATTTCGCAAAGACCTTCCAATCGTAGCTGTTACAGCATATTCCCAAAGTAGCGATAAATATAATATGAGAGAGGCCGGTTGTGATGATTATATTTCAAAACCAATAAGTAAAGTTAATCTTATTAAGATTGTTCAGGAACATTTAAATAAGGTAATTTAATCTCATTTGCCAGATTTAATAAGAAAGCGCTGAAAATGTTATAGTTGATTGAAAATTTTCTTAAACCTAATGTAAGCAATGGATGTTTATTTATATTTACACAACCTTTTTATACTTGAAACAAAAAAATAAAAAATGAAAAAGAGATTATTATTGATCAGTAATTCAACGAACTACGGAGAGGCCTATTTGGGCTGGCCACAGGAACACATTGCAAACTTCTTAAAAAATACTGGAGTAAAACGGATCCTGTTTATTCCTTATGCAGGAGTTGGATTGTCAAAAGAGAGTCTGGATAAGTCGTATGACTTATATGAGGAAAAAGTTAATGCTGTTTATAAAAAACTGGGATATGAGATTTATTCAATACATAAAGAAGCTGATCCGATAAAATCGGTGAAAGAAGCCGAAGCAATTGCGGTAGGAGGAGGCAATACTTTTCATTTGTTTTACATGATGCATAAAACAAAAATCATGGATGCGATTCGTGAACAGGTGAATAAAGGAGTTCATTTTATGGGATGGAGTGCCGGATCAAATGTATGCTGTCCAACCCTAAAAACGACCAACGATATGCCCATCATCGAGCCGGAAAGTTTTAATGGTTTAAACCTGGTTCCTTTTCAAATAAATCCACATTATTTGGATGTCAATCCTGAGGGTCATGGAGGTGAAACCCGTGAGCAAAGAATCGAAGAATTTATGGTCGTGAACCGGGATATTTTTGTGGTTGGTTTGAGGGAGGCTTGTTTGTTATTATTAGAAGGAGATAAGTTAAGTTTGGTCGGTAGCCATGGAATGCGACTGTTTAAATTTGGACAAGAGCCCAGAGAAATTGAGAAAAATAGCGATGTTAGTTTTTTGTTGAAGTAATCAGTTAGATGATTTAAATAAAAATCTGGTTTTAAAATTATTAAATTACACGATTGTCAATTTGTCAGTCGTGTTTTTTTATGCTTTTGATACAAAATTGAGATTGGTTTTGCTTCCCAAACGGATTCAATTGCTAATTGCTAAAAATAATTTGATGCAAATAATTTGTAATACTATCAAAGAAATTTTAAGGATGCTTTTTACAAAAAAATATGGCATTACCCGAACACATTTATTTCTATCTTTGAGACAACTTCAATTAAAAAAATCATGAAAAAATCAATTATTTTAATTCTTGCGATTCTATTTTTTTCTGTTTATAGTCACAGTCAAAATTCGAATGTTTTTAGTCAGAATTGGCCTTCATTCAGAGGTCAGTTTGCAAACGGGATTTTTGACAATTCGAACATTCCACTTGAATGGAATTTTGAAAAAAACTTAAATATTGCATGGAAAACTTCCATACCCGGTTTAGGTCATTCTTCTCCGATTATTTGGGGAGATAAAATATTCATCACAACAGCTGTTAGTGAAAATGCAGAAGAATATTTAAAAGTTGGATTGTATGGTGATATTGCACCTGTGATGGACAGTAGTATTCATGAATTTAAAATTTACTGTCTGGATAAAAATAGTGGTAAGATTATTTGGGAACGGCTGGCTCATAAAGGAGTTCCAAAGGTAAAAAGGCATACTAAATCATCTCATGCAAATCCAACACCGGCAACCGATGGAAAGCATTTAGTCGTGTTTTTTGGTTCGGAAGGATTATTTTGCTACGATTTTAAAGGAAAACTTTTATGGAAGAAAGATTTGGGCGTTTTGGATGCCAATTTTTTTGCAGTACCATCCGCACAATGGGGTTTCGCCAGTTCTCCCATCATTTATAAAGATCGTGTCATAGTTCAATGCGATGTGTACCAAGGATGTTTTTTAGCTTCGTTTGATGTAAAAACCGGAGAAGAAATATGGAGAACGGAAAGAGATGATTATCCAACCTGGGGAACTCCGGCGATTTATGATGGTCAAAACAATAGCCAAATTGTTTTAAATGGATTCAAGCATATCGGGGCCTATAATTTTGAGACAGGTGAAAAGATCTGGTGGATGAAAGGCGGAGGAGATATTCCTGTTCCAACACCAATTGTAGCTCATAACACGATTTTTATAAATAGTGCTCACGGAAAAATGTCTCCAATTTACGCAATTTCTCCCAAGGCCGTTGGTGATATAAGTTTAGAGGTTGACAGTACTTCAAATGATTATGTAAAATGGAGTATCGGTCGCGGGGGATCCTATATGCAAACACCTCTGGTATATGGTGATTATCTTTATAATCTGGCAGGAAATGGACTTTTGAGTTGTTATAATGCAAAAACAGGTGAGTTAATTTATAAAGAACCACTTAAACCCAATGGTGGTATTTCTGCATCTGGTGTTGCATCTGACGGAAAATTGTACTTCGCATCAGAAGCAGGTGATATTTTTGTTGTGAAAGCAGGACCTGAATTTGAAATTCTATCAAAAAACCCTATGGGAGAAATTTGTATGGCCAGCCCTGCAATAGTGAAGGATGGGATTTATATCCGAACCCAACATCATCTCGTTAAAATTACCAATAAGTAATTCCTAAAATTAGTTTTATGTTCAGATTTCGTTTTTTAGCATCCACGGTTATTGTTTTTATACTTACCCAATCACTTTTTTGCCAAATATCAACTGATAAACAATGGCCGTCTTTCAGAGGATTGAATGCAAGTGGTGTAATGGATAATGCAGATTTACCTGATGCATGGAATATCAAGGAGAATATAAATTTAAAATGGAAAACTCCAATTCCTGGTCTTGGACATTCATGTCCAATAATTTGGGACGATTATTTGTTTGTAACCACTGCCATGAGTGGCAATGAAAATGAGTTTTTAAAAGTTGGATTGTACGGGGATATTGACCCGCTCGAAGATAGTACGGTTCATCAATTCAGAGTTTACTGTTTGGATAAAAATAACGGCAAAATTATTTGGGATCGTCTTGCTCATGAAGGAGTTCCAAGAACAAAAAGACATCCCAAAGCCTCACATGCTAATCCAACTCCGGCTACAAATGGAAAATATATAGTTGCCTTTTTTGGTTCAGATGGTTTGTATTGCTATGATTTTAAGGGTAAACTTATCTGGTCAAAAGATTTAGGGACGTTAAATGCTGGTCCTTACACCGATCCGGATGTTGAATGGGGATTTGCCAGTTCTCCAATTATTTATGATGGGAAAGTGATCGTCCAATGTGATTTTTTAGGGGAATCCTTTTTAACTTCTTTCGAAGTTGCCACGGGCAAAGAGGTTTGGAGAACCATGCGGGATGAAATTTCGACCTGGAGCTCGCCAACAATTATTGACGTTGATGGAAAAGCACAAATTATAGTGAATGGGTACAAGCATATAGGAGCTTATGATTTTGAAACAGGAAAAGAAATTTGGTGGATGCAGGGAGGTGGTGATGCACCTGTTCCTACGCCTGTTTTTAGTCATAATTTAATTTTTATCAATAGTGCCCATGGAAAGATGTCGCCAATTTATGCAATTAAACCTGATGCCATAGGGGATATCACTTTAGGTGAAGAAGAAACAAGCAATAAATATATTATCTGGAGCATTAAAAGGGGTGGAGCATACATGACAAGCCCGCTGGTGTATGGCGACTATCTTTATAATTTGGTCAATAATGGGCTTCTAAGCTGTTTTAACGCACGAACAGGTGAATTAATGTACAAAGAGCCACTTAAGCCCGGTGGTGGAATCTCGGCTTCCGGAATCGCATCTGACGGAAAATTATTTTTTACCTCTGAGCTAGGGGATGTTTTTGTTGTTGAAGCAGGACCGGTTTATAAGTTGATCGCAAAAAATCCTTTGGGGGATATTTGTATGTCGACCCCTGCAATTTCAAATTGTACATTGTATTTTCGTACTCAGCACTATGTGATGGCAGTCGCTGAAAATTAAATAATTAGTCATTTAAATAAAGATAATGGGTCACCTTAATAAATTTTTTATTTTCCTTCTAATTCTACTTATGTCCTGCAATTTAAAGCATCAATCAAAAAATTCAAAATCTGAACCCATAAAATTTCTGGCTTTAGGAGATAGTTATACGGTTGGTGAAAGTGTTTTAGAATCAGAGCGTTGGCCTGTTCAATTAGTGGAAAAGCTTAAAGACAAAAATATTGATTCAGAGGTAACGATAATTGCAAAAACAGGTTGGACCACTGACGAATTATTAAAGGCTATTAAAGATTCATCTCTTTCTGAAAATTATAATCTTGTAAGCCTTCTTATCGGTGTAAATAACCAATATCGTGGTCGTTCAACTGAAAATTTTAAGGAAGAGTTTAGAGTACTGTTGAATACTGCCCTTGCTTTTGCAGGGAATAATCAGGGTAAGGTATTCGTAGTTTCTATACCAGATTGGGGTGTTACTCCATTTGCTCAAGATCGGAATAGAGATCAAATTGCCAGTGAAATTGACCTATTCAATCAGATCTGCAAGGAAGTATGTTTAATAAGTAATGTGCTTTTTATTGATATAACTGATATCTCCCGAAAAGTTTATGCTGATGAAATGCTGGTAGCAATGGATGGTTTGCATCCATCAGGTAAAATGTATGGTCAATGGGTTAACCGAATCTTCCCTCACGTTATTGAAATAATTAAGAAATAAAGTTACTTCCCTTTCAATACTTCGAAATTTTACATTTTAGTTTAAAAGTAGCTCTATTGTTAATTAACAAACATTAAGTTTTATTAACATAATTAACATTTTTACATATGAAAATTTGAATATTTTCGTTTTTCAAATTCATAAAAACAAAAAATGATTCTCCTTCATCAAATCAAGTATTTAAGTAGAAATTTATTCAGACAAAAAACCTACTCTTTTATCAATATATTAGGTTTATCAGTTGCTTTAGCTTCAATTGTTATTATCACCCTTTGGGTTATAAATGAGCTTTCATATGATCAATCCTATCCTAAGGCTGATCAAATATATCGCTTCACAGAAGAACGAAATACTCCCGATGGTTATAAATCTCATTTTGCAAGAATTCCGGGGAACATTCCAATTGAAAAGTATCTGCCTGAAATTATTGAGAAATTGAAATTAGTCCCGCTTCGCTATACAACCATTGCTATTGGAGAGAAAAGATTTAAATCTGAAAAAATTTATTATACTGATGGTACTGTTTTTAAAGTCTTTGATTTGAAACTATTGCAGGGAGATACTGCTAATGCGCTTGCACATCCAAATAGCATCATCATTTCAGAAAAAATAGCCAATACTTATTTTGGTAATTTGAATTGTATTGGCTCACCAGTTCAAATACTTCAAAATCATGCGGAAAAACCTGATAATTACACAATAACAGGTGTGTTTACTGACTTACCGGTAAACTCGCATTTGCATTTTGATCTTCTGGCTTCAACTGCTAACTTTGAGGGTAATAATGACTGGGCATACAACTACGTACTTTTGAATAAAAATATACTGATAACTGAGCTTCAGGATAAGTTACCACAAATTGTTAATGAATTTCATGGTGAGGAATATGGAAAGTATTTTAAGTTCCATCTCCAACCCATCAAAGATATCCACCTCAACTCAAAAAAGGACAGGGAAATTGAGCAAAATGGAGATTATCAATCTGTTCTTCTTTTAATCGCAGCAGCAATTTTTATCTTTCTCATCGCCCTTATCAATTCAATTAATTTGAATATAACATTGCTTTTTCAGGAATTGAAATACTTAAAATTAAGCAAGATATCCGGAGCCTCAGCTTTGAATATGTTAAATCTTCAGCTTATAAAGGCGTTGATTATCAGTTCTTTTGCTGCCATGATTTCATTGGCTTTAATTTTTGTAGTCCAGCATATTTTGGATAAAGCTTTTTGGTTCAATGCAGCCTTTCTTGAAAACCAAGAGAGCAAAATATTTCTAATTTTAAGTATTCTAACCATTTTGATCCTTGTATTTAGCAGTTTGCCTGTATTTCTGATCATACTAAACAGAATTAAAGGGAATCAATTGCTTATCAGTAGCCAAAGTTTTATTGGTTTGTTCAATCCAAATAATAAACTACTCTTTCGAAAATTCTTGTTGATTATTCAGTTTACTGTATCCTTCATATTAATTATTTGCTCTGTAATAATTAATATGCAAATGAATTTGATTACTTCAAATCGATTAGAACCAAAAACCGGTAAGACTGTTGTTTTAAGTAAGTTGTCGACACCGGTCCGAAATAATTATACATTTTTTAAACAAGAATTATTGCAAATTCCTTTGATAAAGGGTGTTACGGCTTCAATGGAAGAAATCCCTAATGAAATTATGGATGGAGCTAATTTTGAAATTAGCGGTCAAACCGAAGATCAAAAAACTAAGTCTATTTATATTAACCCTGTTGATGATAATTACTTTAAATTTTATGATCAAAAAATCATTTATGGTGAAGATTTTCCGACTTATACCGAAGAACAAGGATTTGATAGCTACATCATCAACGAATCGGCAATGAAGTATCTGGGTTATGACAAGCCTGAAGAGATCGTTGGTAAACGATTTAAACTCGTTCATTCAAATCTTAATTTTAAAGAAGGTAAGGTTTTGGGGGTGGTGAGTGATTTTCATTATGCTTCTTTGCACAATCAAATTAAGCCCATGGTCTATTTTCAACGACCAAAATTTTATTTTGCATTCTATATTAAAATTGATTCTGCATACGTTCAGGAAAGCCTAATAAAAATTCAACAACTCTGGGAAAAAGTATATCCCGCATATCCATTTGAATACAGCTTTTCAGATCAATTGTATCAAAAAGCCTACGTAAACGAATATACCCAATCAAAGCTATCGGGTGGGTTTTCGATCATTGCAATGATTATTTCGTTTATGGGTTTGATAGGTTTGACAACCATCATGGCCAATCGACGCAAAAAAGAAATCGGGATCAGAAAAGTTTTGGGTGCCTCAACCATAAACATTGTAAGAACGCTTTCAACAGAATTTTTACAAATGATCCTCATCGCTTCAGTCATATCAACGACAGTTTCCTATTTTTTGATGGATAAATGGCTTCAAAATTTTGCTTATCAAATTAATTTAATTGAAAATTGGTGGCTATTTCTTTTAATATTGCTTAATTTAACATGTTTTGTAATGTTCATTGTAACAATTAAAGCATACATGTCGTCTCGTATAAACCCTGTTGAATGCATTAGGGAAGAATGAGCTTGGTAATATTTATTTTTTCAACAATCAATAAGAATCACCATAAAAAAATCAGATGTCTAAACTTTATTTTTATTTTAAAATACTCTCCTTCATAGCCTTGATATTTATGCAAAGCATTAAATTATCAGCTCAATCATCAAATAATGATTTTAAATTTATTTCCGGACAAGTGCTGGATCAGGAAAATGAACCCTTGCCTTTTGTTAATATTTATGTTGAAGGTACTACACATGGAGTAACCTCAAATCTGGAAGGGTATTTTACCCTGGGTATTGACAATGATGTAAGCTGCAACATGGTATTCCGGTATGTTGGTTTTAAAAAACAAACCATTACTATTCCTATAGGCGAGAACCCATCACCCTTAAAAGTTATCCTAAGAGTTGAGAATGTTCAATTGAGTGAATTCGTGATTTCTGCAAATCGGGAAGATCCGGCTTATCCGATTATTCGTGAGGCCATCAAGAAACGTAAATATTATTTGGATCTTGTGCATTCGTTTTCTGCAAAAATGTATATGAAAAGCAATATCGTTCTCGATGAAATACCGGAGAAATTTTTTTTAGTGCCCAAGAGTGAAATGCCTGATTCTACTGATCTGGGATTGGTTTATTTGTCTGAATCGGTTAGTAGGTACCATTTTGAAAAA
>PHDM01000046.1 GCA_002840985.1 Bacteroidetes bacterium HGW-Bacteroidetes-17 | reverse complement strand
TTTGTGTCACCTGAGCTAAACAGTAAAAGGAGTTGTCGCATCAGAAAATAGGATGGCATCCCGACTTTTTTCCGCCTTCAGCGGTAGCTCGAAGTGAACCTTGAGATGAAGACCTTCTTGAATGTAGTTGACCGCAGCCTGAACTACCTATTTAGGAATACAATCCCATCCATGATGTAAAAAATTATCAATTTTTGTTTGGAATAAAAATATATATGTCGTATGTTTGCGTCATATTTCATTAATGCAAAAATCATGACTTACGCCAAAACAGATGCTTTCGATTCCGACCTGCAGGATATTGCCAGAATTGCAAAAACATTATCACATCCGGCACGCTTAGCAATCATCAAATATCTCGCTGAATGCAATAAGTGCATCTCCGGTGATATTGCCAATGAATTACCCCTCAGTCGTACAACTGTTTCTCAACACTTACAAGAACTTAAGAACCTGGGATTAATCGATGGTGAAATTGATGGAGTAAAAATCTGCTATTGCCTTAATCAAAAAAACATCCTGAATGCCCGTGACAAAATCCAATCCTTTTTTAATCTTGGATTTTCGGGTTGTAACTGTTAAAACTTTAAAAAAATGCAAACAAACGAAGAAATTAAAAACGAAGTAAAGAAAAAATACGGGCAGATCGCCATGCAAACCAAAGAGCAAAACAGCCAAAGTTGCTGTGGGGTTGGCGACAGCTGCGGAACCATTGATTATTCAGTATTTTCTGATGATTATTCAAAAATTAAAGGTTATATGCCCGATGCCGATCTTGGATTGGGTTGTGGCTTGCCAACAAAATTCGCGCTGATCAACGAAGGTGATACGGTTCTTGATTTAGGCTCAGGTGCCGGAAACGATTGTTTTGTAGCCCGACAAATCGTAGGGAAAGAGGGCAAAGTAATTGGGCTGGATTTTACCGAAAGTATGATCGAAAAAGCACGAATCAATGCCGACAAATTAGGCTATAAAAATGTTGAATTCCGACTTGGTGAAATTGAAAATATGCCCATTGGAGGCAAGTCCATTGATGTTATTGTAAGTAATTGCGTGATGAATCTGGTTCCAGATAAACAAAAAGCATTTTCCGAAGCCTTTCGGGTATTGGTACCGGGAGGTCATTTCAGCATTTCTGATATTGTTTTGAGAGGAAAACTTCCTGAAAGTTTTGTAAAAGATGCCGAGCTATGGGCTGGATGTGTTTCAGGGGCAATGCAAATGAATGAATACTTAAATTTGATTGAAGATGCCGGATTTAGAAACATAAAGATACAATCCGAAAAGAAAATTGACTTGCCTGATGAGATCTTTCACAATAACTTTCCGAAAGAATTGGTTGATGAATTTAAGCAATCAAACACCGGAGTTTATAGCATTACGGTTTATGCTGAAAAACCAACGTCTGATTGTGGCTGCAGTTGTTGTTAATTAGCTTAATCATAACCCAGTTATAAACTAACTAAACGAAATAAACAATGTCAGTAAAACAAATTTATCCGGTTCTGGGCATGTCGTGTGCCTCCTGTGCTTCCAGTGTCGAGAGTATGCTCAACGCTCAGACCGGTGTACTGTCTGCCAGTGTTAACTATGCCAATGGTGAAGTTTATATTGAATTTGATGAGAAGATCGCGAAGCTGAATGAAATGCAGGATGCTGTCAAAAAAATTGGTTATGAACTCATCATTCAAAAAGAAGAACCCGAAAAAATTGTTGAAGAAAAAGAAAAGGAAAGGTTTATCAATCTTAGAAGGAAACTGATACTTGCAATATTCCTGACTTTACCCGTCTTCGTCGTTTCAATGTTTGTGATGCCACTATCGCAAACAGATAAATGGGTATTGTTGGCCCTGAGTTTTCTTGTTTTGTTTTATAGTGGTTCCGAATTTTTCGTGAATGCTTTCAATCAGGCCCGTCACCGAAGTACAAATATGGATACACTGGTGGCACTGGGTACGGGAGTGGCATTTACTTATAGCGCGGTTGTTACCATTTTCCCTGATTATTTTATCAATCACGGACTACCAACCCATGTTTATTTTGAATCGGCCACCGTCATCATTTCCTTTATTTTATTTGGGAGATTTCTGGAAGAAAGAGCCAAGAAACGAGCTTCATCAGCCATTCGCAAATTAATGGACTTACAACCCAAAAAACTGACGGTCATCCGCAATCAACAAGAAATTCAAATCTCTATCAAGGAGGTCATTCTTGGAGATATTGTCCTCATAAAACCGGGTGAAAAAATTCCGGTAGATGGAATGGTTGAAAGTGGCGAATCGTACATCGACGAGAGCATGATCAATGGTGAACCTATGGCTGTATTTAAAAATACGGGGACACAGGTTTTTGCCGGTACCATCAACCAAAAAGGAAGCTTAAAAATTATTGCCAAAAAAATCGGCAAAGAAACCCTGCTTTCGCAAATTATTGAGATGGTAAAAGAAGCTCAAAGAGTGAAACCACCGATTCAGAAATTAGCAGATAAAATAGCCGGTATTTTTGTTCCCATCGTTTTAGGGATTGCATTGCTCACGTTCGGATTGTGGTATTTTCTCGGACCTCCACCCTCTGTTTCATATGCTTTTATCACAACCGTAGCAGTACTAATTATTGCATGCCCCTGTGCACTGGGATTAGCTACTCCAACAGCCTTAATGGTTGGTATTGGTAAAGGGGCGCAAAACGGGATTTTGATCAAAAATGCTGAAAGTCTGGAAATGGCTTACAAAGCCAATGTTTTATGCATTGATAAAACAGGCACATTAACAGAAGGGAAGCCTAAAGTAAGTGATCAATTCTGGGTACACGATAACCCGTATCTAAAAATGGTTTTGATTGAGATTGAAAAAAAATCGGAACATCCGCTGGCTGCTGCAATTGTGGCCGACATAAAAACTTCTGATAACCAGGAAATTATAATTGAAGATTTTCAGAATTACCCGGGTAAAGGTGTGAGTGCCATCATTGAAGGCTCGAAATATTATGTGGGCCGACCTGATCTGATTACGGAAAAAGGAATAAAAATTGACATCAACATTAAAGTTAAAATTGATCGTTGGCAGGAGGAAGCCAAGAGCCTGGTACTATTCTCTGACGAGCAAAATGTAATAGCTGTTTTGGCCATTACTGATCAGTTAAAAGAAGGGACACACGATGCCATCAGAAAACTAAAACTCATGGGAATTGAGCCCATCATGCTGACAGGCGACAATATCAACACGGCCAGTTCCATCGCTACGCAATCGGGCATTGAACAATTCAAAGCAGGGTTGCTGCCACAAGATAAGGTCAATTTCATCAAGGCCCTTCAGGCTGAAGGAAAAATCGTAGCGATGGCCGGTGATGGCATCAATGATTCAGCTGCTTTGGCCCAAGCTGATATCGGAATTGCAATGGCAAGCGGATCAGACATCGCTTTAGAAAGTGCCGGTATCACGTTGATGAAATCGGATTTAAATCATTTGATTGGTGCAATCCGCCTATCATTTGCGACGGTTAAAACGATCAAACAAAATTTATTTTGGGCATTCTTTTACAACGTAATTGCGATCCCCATCGCAGCAGGCATACTTTATCCTTTTAGCGGATTCTTACTCAACCCGATGATCGCCGGAGCAGCCATGGCAATGAGTTCGGTGACGGTGGTGGCGAATAGCCTGAGGTTGAGAAAAGTGAAGATATGAGTTATGAATTATTAATTATGAGTTATAAGTTATAAATTTTGAACTAATCTTGTGTCTTGAATCTTGTATCTTGTATCTTCTTTCTTGAGTCTTGAATCTTGTATCTTGAATCTTGTATCTTGCGTCTTGTGTCTTGAATCTTGTATCTTGTATCTTCTTTCTTGAGTCTTGAATCTTGTATCTTCTGCCTTCTGTCTTCCGTATTCTGTCTCCTGTCTTCATTCTCCTGTCTTCCGTATTCTGTCTACTAACTACTTTCTACTGACTACTACCTACTAACTACTGTCTTCTAACTACTATCATCAACCTTTGTTAATAAAATAAATCGCTCACCTTTTTGGCTAAAACAAAAAAGATCCTATATTTACACTGCATTGCAAATAAAAGGTTTACGAGTGATCCCAAACTAATTTGATGCACCGGGCATTTAGGGCCTGAATTTTCCTGCTCCCTCGAATTTTGCTATTAAAGGCATGACCTGATAATTTTATATTGGTGAGAACTATTTTGAAATAGAATGAACATTAAAACCTGCGCTTTACAAACCTATATGGTGGGATAAAGTCCAGTTAATGTACCATATAAACAAGTTAGCCGTCACCCTTTAAGATTTTTGGTATCAAAAATATGAAATAGTTATAAAACAGCAATTCTAAAACTTAATTTTGTGGTCCAGACATTAATATAGTAGGAAAATGAATACAAAAGAAACCATACAAAAAAATAGTACAGGATCAATTATAAGCAATATTATCTATGTTGCAGTAATAAGTATTTGCTTCTATAGTTGCGTTCAAAACGAAACAAAAGATAAAAACATAACATCGCCTAAAACAATAAAAATGAATCAAGAAAGTATAGCGACAACCATTATTGAGTTGGAAAAAGTTGCATTAGAAAAATTGAATAAGGGAAATCCTTCAGGCTATTTAGATATTTACGCCGATGACATTACATATTTTGACCCTTTTCAGGAAAAGCGGTTCGATGGATTTAAAAGTATACAGACTTTTTATAAAAGTTTGGAGGGAACAATCTATGTTGAGCAATACGAAATGATTGATCCTGTTGTACAAATAGCAGGAGAATTAGCTGTTTTGAGTTTTAATTTAGTATCACATATTGGAAACGATATTTTCCGCGAGAAATGTACAGAAGTTTACAAGCAACAGCCAGACAAACAGTGGAAAATTATACATAGCCATTGGTCGATAGTTACGTCAATGAACAAAAAAGAATAAAAATATATGAAGTACCTAATAACTTTACTACCAATAATAATTCTTTTTGGCTGCAGCATAAAAACACCAAAAGAATACATGCTTGATGAAAAAGATTTAGTACCAGAAGGAATCGCCTATTCAGAAAATAAGGATGCCTTTTACCTGACGAGTATAGCCAAATCTAAAATAATTGAATTAGACAGGAAATCAGGTAAACAAAATGACTTTATTAAAGAACGCGAATCAGGATACACCCCTGGAGTTGGTATTTATGTAGATGATGAACGAAACCTTCTTCACGCTATTGGAGGATACTTCATGAAAAGCGATTCTCTTTCCTCTTTATTTACTTTCGACCTCAATACCAAAAAACTATTGAAAAGATACAATGTAATAGATGAAGGGGAGCACTTTTTGAACGATATGGTTAAAGATAAGAATGGAAATATTTATCTAACGGACACAAAAGGATCAGCCATATATGTACTGAAACATAACAGCGATTCTTTGGAATTATTTTACAAGTCACCCAAAATTAAATTTCCTAACGGAATAGCCATATCTGATGATAATACCAAGTTATTTATTGCATCTAACCCAAACGGCGTCAGAATATTAGATATTTCAACTAAAAATATCCTAAACAAAAGAGATACATTAGGAATCTCTCAGGGCATCGATGGATTAGAGTTTTACAAAAATCATTTATATGCAATCCAAAATACGGTAGAGGCAAATGCGTTTAATTTCAGAAAGCTAATGCTTAATCAAGCACAAGATGAGATTATTGATGTTGAAGTCATAGATAGTCATACTCCTAATTTGAATGTGCCCCTAACATTTTGTCTGGTAGGAGATAAAGCAATAGTGATAGGAAACTCCAATCTTCAATATTTAAATCAAGAAAATTTTAAATTTACTAATGCTGATACAGTTCCAAATACAAAGCTATTAATGTATCAATTGAATGAATAAAACGGAAATTAACAACAGATAAAATAAAGCGGGTTCAATGGTATACAAAGGCTTGCAACCCCCAATCAACAACAGTTTCATATCGCCAATCATTAAATTTTTATAAATAAATGAGGAAATTAATATTATTTGGAATAATACTTTTCGCAGTTTCAGGATGTGTTAAAAAAACTGAAAAATTTGTGATTAGTGGAAAAGTGACCGACTTCAATGGTCAGCCAATTGATAGTGTTACCATTCGATTAAAAAATAAAGCATTTGAAAATGTGTATGAAACATTATCGGATCGAAATGGAAATTATGCTCTTGAAGTAGATAAAGGAAACTATTATTGCCTGTATGCCATAAAATTATCAGAGTATCGAGTAAACAGACTTGAATATTGGACATGGAATGTTCCTGTTTACGAGGATATCGTGATTAATCCTCAATATGACCGAATGGAAATATACGGAATCAATGTATTTGAACCACAGGTTACTCCACAAGAAACATATATGCTGTATTTCAGGCCGATGAGTTTGCTTAAAACTTTAGAAATGGTATCAAAACAAAAAGTTGATGACAAAAAATTCCAGACAGCCAAACAAACTGAAGGTCTTTTAAGTAATGAAAATAAATTGATTGACATGTCGCCCAATCATATAACTGCCGAAGAATTGACGATTGAAATAAATGGGGTAGCAGCGGAAATTGTTGGAATAAATAAAGTAACAGAATATGCCAGGGGATTTTTATATTATGGGTATAATGTGCAACTTTTAAAACCCGATAATAACAGGCAATTGAAGTTGAAATATGATAAAATTTCTGTTACGCTGCGTTCATCAGAAACGGGTGAAATTGGAAAGGGAGAAGTATTTGTAAAAAGATAAAGAAAAATGTTTGTAATAATGGCTATAAATTTGGATAATGCCTTACTCGGAAGAAATTTATTTTCATTTTTATTTACACTTAACGAAATTACAAAGTGAAAGTATCCGTTAAACCTACGCTTCAATAATATACTTTTTATTGATACAATACTATCTTACCATATTTTGCCTATCTTTGAAAAACCTACCTGATGATCCTTAAGTAGATACTCATGACCGGGCATTTTAGAGGCTGAATTTTCCTGCTTCGTCAAATTTTGTTTTTAAAGGCATGAGCTATATTTTGATATGATGATAACTATTTTAAAATAGAATCAATGGTATAGACCCCAAAGCAAGCTTAGGAATCAAAATTACGCAGCAATCTACGGGGAATTCTACCACTGCATACTAGTCCGCCGCAGCGGAACGTGAAGGCGGATTAACAATTAGCATAATACATTACAAGACATTTACAAACAAAAAAATACACTATGACAAAGCGGATTAACAAAAGACTGTCTCAAGAAAATAGTGAGCAGCTTCTTAAACTATTAAAAACTCGTTTTGAAAAGAATATTCATCGACATAAAAACCTTGAATGGCCCAAAATACAAACCAAACTTGAAACAAATCCCGAAAAATTGTGGTCGTTGAATGAAATGGAAGAAACAGGTGGTGAACCGGATGTGATTGGTTATGATATAAAGACAAATGAATACATTTTTTATGATTGTTCGCCCGAAAGCCCTAAAGGACGCAGAAGCGTTTGTTATGATCAAGAAGCACTTGAAGCAAGAAAGGAACATAAACCTAAAAACAGCGCGATTGGTATGGCGATCGAAATGGGGATTGAACTTTTAAATGAAGAACAATATCGTGAACTGCAAGAATTTGGAAAGTTTGACACAAAAACATCCAGTTGGGTCCTAACCCCAACAGAAATCAGGGAACCTGGAGGTGCAATATTTGGTGATTGGCGTTACGCAAAAGTATTTATCTATCATAATGGTGCAGAATCATACTATGCAGCAAGAGGATTTCGTGGTTTGTTGAGGGTTTGATAATTACTGATCGAATTACATTTGAATTTGAGAATTGCATATCTATAAAATCTTATTTAAAACAAATTAGATTATGTGGATAAATTCAAAAAAACCGGCTGATAACAAGCGATTATATATCATAGCAACCCTTGCTTTCTTGATGGATTGGATTTAAGCTTTAAAGTTGTAGCTTCGGATAAACCTTAGTGAAAGTGGCTATGATGCATACTGCTTTGTAAAATCGAATCTTACCGAATTTTGCATATCTTTGAACAACCGACCTGATAATCCTTAAATAATTTTACATGATGGCAACAAATAAAAACCTTCAATCTTATCAAAGCGGGTACATCGCGGTTTCTGATGGATACGAACTATATTACGAATTGTATGGGAACCCAAAAGGCATCCCCGTGATATTTTTGCATGGCGGGCCGGGAGCAGGGTTTTCTGACAGTGATAAACAATTTTTTGATCAACGCAGGTACAATGTTATTTTCTTCGACCAAAGAGGTGCCTCCCGAAGCAAACCTTTTGGATCGATCGTGAACAATACCACACAGGATTTGGTATCGGATATCAATATAATTCTGGATCACTTAAAATTTGATCAGGTTTATGTTTTTGGTGGTTCGTGGGGAAGTACGCTTGCCCTGGTTTATGCCATACAATATCCAAAGCGAGTACTCGGTTTGATTTTACGGGGGATTTGGCTCGCCAATAAATACGGGATCGGCCATTATATCGGGGGTGGCATCAAAGAATTTTTTCCGGATGTATGGGACCGCTTTAATAAATTGGTAAAAAAAGGTGAAAATCCGGTAAGTTATTATTTGCATCAAATGCTATCGAAGGATAAAAAAGTAAGCGATAAATTTGCTTACGAATGGGCCTATTATGAGTCCTCCTTTTATACGATCAGAAAGATAGCGAATATTGAAGAAATTGTGGATTCGTTTCCTTATAAATCGCTTGCTATACTCGAAGCGCATTATATTCATAACCACTGTTTTTTGTCCGAAGATTTTATCATTCAAAACATTGACAAGATTAAAAATATTAAAACCGCCATCGTTCAGGGTAGGTATGATTTCATTTGTCCGCCCATACAGGCATTCCGACTGCATGAAAATTTAAATAATTCGAAATTAAATATTGTAAATGCAGGTCATTCATCATCGGATGTGGAGATCAAAAAAGCACTAAAATCTGAATTAAGGCGGATCACTTCTTAAAATGATGAATCGCCACTGATCATGATATTTGCAATCATTACCCTGAAAGATTGATGTTGATGTAAAAAACATTACCTTATATTTAGCGTTCCATCGGAATTGTTTTTGATACCATTTCTGAATATCTATTCGCATTTTAACTACCTTTGTAGTCTTAACCTAATTTTATGCACACCTACGAACAATTAAATTTCGCAACAGTCATACCTGATGTGGTTGCCAAATACGCCAATAATGTTGCTTTAGGCTTTGTGGATGAAGAGCCGATTACTTACGCACAAATGGGCAAACAGATCATGGCTGTCAAGGCATTTCTTGAGTCGCTGGGTATTAAACCGGGCGATAGGGTCATCATCTATAGCCAGAATATGCCCAACTGGGGTGTGGTGTATTTTGCGTTACAATGCATGGGTGTTGTGGCCGTTCCGGTCCTCCCCGATTTTAATACGCATGAATTTCAAAATGTATTACAACATTCCGAAGCAAAGGCTATTTTTGTATCTCAAAATCTGGAATACAAACTTGCAGAGATAAAGAAAGATTTTGTCGAATTAATTGTTCGTATCGACAATTTCGAGGTTTTGGAGGGGAATAAGAAAAGCATCGTTTTTGACGAAAATGCACAATGCAGTTCAACTTATGCCCCGAAAGAAGATGAACTGGCCATCCTGCTTTATACTTCAGGAACAACAGGTGATTCAAAAGGAGTGATGTTGTCGCAAAAAAATGTGATCTACAATGCACTTCAGGCTAATAATATCCAGCGAATTGATGAGCATGACCGATTTCTGTCGGTTTTGCCCTTATCTCATACCTATGAAAATACGCTTGGATTAATATTGCCCATTTTAAAAGGTGCAAATGTTACCTATTTACGGAAACCTCCAACAGCTGCGGTACTGATACCGGCTATGCAGAAGGTGAAACCCCAATTGATGCTGACCGTTCCCATGATCATCGAAAAGGTTTACCGAAACAGCATCCTTCCAAAACTTCAAAGTAAAGCCATTACGCGAACCCTGCTAAAGTATAAACCAACACGTAAGCTATTGCACCGTATCGCAGGAAAGAAATTATACGAAACCTTTGGTGGAAATTTGAAATTTTTTGGAATTGGAGGTGCAAAATTAAATCAGAATGTTGAACAATTTCTGCGCGATGCCAAATTCCCATACGCCATCGGGTATGGACTTACCGAATGCGCTCCAATCCTGGCCGGGTCCAACCCTTCCATGACCAGGCTTCAAGCTATCGGCCCAAAGGTTATCGATTGCGAATTAAAAATCAATAATCCGGATCCCATAAGCGGCGAAGGTGAAATCTGGGGCAGAGGACCAAACATCATGCTCGGGTATTATAAAAATGATGCCAAAACCAAGGAAGTCATGACCGAAGATGGATGGTTCAAAACAGGTGACTTAGGTGTTTTTGATAACAATGGCTGGTTAAGTCATAAAGGACGCTTAAAAAATTTAATCGTTGGTGCCAACGGTGAAAATATCTATCCTGAAGAAGTTGAATCATTAATAAATAATTTCCATCATGTGATCGAATCGATCGTCATTGAAAAAAAAGGAAAACTGACGGCACTTGTTCACTTCAACCGCGAAGAACTTGAATTAAAATTTCAGGAAATGAAAAGTGAGCTTTCACTCAAAATGGATGAGAAAATTGATGAGGTGGCCAAAAAAGTTGATGAAGCTATGGATGAATTAGCGGCTGAACTTCAGCAATATATCAATAGCCGGGTTAATAAATTTTCACGGATCCAACTCATTGTTGTACATCCTGATCCATTTCAAAAAACGGCAACACTAAAAATTAAGAGACATTTATATTGTTAAGCGATATTGAAATTACTCGTACAAGTACTTAAATCAATTTCATTCTTTTTAGTAGTTAATTCAAGTAATTGAAAGTCTTTATTTTCGAACATCAGTTTCATCCATTGTATATAAGCATTCATATACCACACTTGCCTACACATCGAATTCCATAATTATATGTAAAAGGATACAAATAAATCTATATATTTATGGACTGTAAAATTTAAACTCTAGCCAATAATGAGGATATTGAAAATGAATTATTGACTAAATTTTTAAATAAAAATATCTGAGAACAAATTGGGGACCATGAATCGCAAAATCATACAGATCCTGTTTATCATTTTTGCAGCCAACTTTTTGAGCTGCAAAAATGATGGCACCTTAATTGGCGATCCTGATCCTATTTCATCACCTGATAACATTGCAGACACAACGCTGGTTATTCACTTATTAAGGCAAGCTGAATCATTTAACGATATTTCACCTGATTCCATTATATTTTATGCCGATTCGGCAATGCAACTTTCAGAAGAATTAAGATATAGGAGTGGGATCGCATTGAGTTATTATATGAAAGGCATGGGAGAATGGGGAAAAGGTAATTATGAAAGTGCCATCATTCAACAAAAGAAAACTATTGAAATGACCGAAAGTAAATTTTGGAAAGCTACGTCATTGCGAGATATCAGCTTATCATTAATTTATCTAAATAAAATTGAGGATGCAAAAAATTATTTGAATGAAGCGATTATCCTTTTAACCGAACTTGAGGATAAAAATGGACTGGCTCTGGCTTATATTAATTATGGATTAATTGAAAGCAGGAAAGAGAATTTCCTTCAGGCGCTTTCATATTATCATAAGGCATTGAAATTAAGTGAAGAGACTGAAAACGAAATTAACAAGTCTCTCATTCTCAATAACATTGGCGTAATTAATCAGAAACTGGGGATGAACCAAATTTCACTTGATTATTTTAAACAGGCATATGAAATAGTGAAAGGAACAAACAATAGCAATACAAGGGCTTTGTATCTAAACAATATAGCAAACATTCATATTGATGACAATAATTACAAAGAAGCATTAATAAATATTGAAAAAGGCCTTGGAATTACAAGCAAATCAGGTGATAAAAGAACAACTGTTTTTCTTCTTGCAAATAAAGGAAAAGCCTATCTAAATCTCAACCAGTACGATACTGCACTATTATATTACAAAAAAGCACTTAATTTAATTGCTGAAATTGGGGTAACGGATAATGAGTTAAAAACCTTAGTTGGACTTGGCAAAACCTATTTTAAACTCAAAGACTACCATAATGCGCTAAATCAATTGATTACTGCACTTAAAAAGGCAACAGAAATTGACGATAAAGAGAATATAAAGGATGCCGCTAAACTTATAGGTGAAATTTACGCAATTCAATCTGATCACATCAGTGCCTATGATTATATGAAACTTAGCATTGAAATGGCCGACAGTCTCTCAAAATCGAAAATAGTAAAGCAATTTACCCAGATGGAAATGCAATATGATTTCGACAAAAAACAATATGAACTTGATCTGGCTCAGCAAAAAATCAATCTTGAAAACTTGCGTAAAATTGAAAGAAAAAACTTTTTCCTCCTTTTATTTATTTCCGGGTTTATTCTTATTTCGCTGCTCGTAATACTTACATACCGAAATAGCCAACACAAACAAAAACTCAACCGACAGTTAGAAGAAAATTACAATAGAATAGCAATCCAAAAAGAGATCATTGAAAATAAAAACAACGATTTAAATTTATTAAATGAGACCAAGGATAAACTCTTTTCAATTATTGCTCACGACCTCACCAACCCTTTTAATATTATTGTGGGGTTTAGTGAACAATTGGAATCGAATTATGATAATTTAGATGAAAAAAAACGTAAACATTTAGTTGAAGAAATAAATCGATCATCCAATCAGGCATTTAGATTACTTAAAAACTTGCTGACTTGGACCCATTCACAAACAGGGATCATTGAGATCGATAAAGAATTATTTAATCTGACAGATTTCGTAAACAACAGTATTGATCCTTATTTATCGTATGCTGATAAAAAAGGAATTTCTGTATTCAATAAATTACCGGATGAACTTGAATTCTTTACTGATAAGTACACCATGTCAAGCATTATTGGAAATCTCTTCATGAATGCCGTAAAATTTACCAATTATGGCGGTCAAATCAACATTTGGCACACGATACTAGACAACAATATAGAAATTAACATTTCGGATACGGGCGTTGGTATAGCTCCCGAACGTTTAGAAGATATTTTTCAAATTGCTAAAAATAAATCCACAACCGGAACGAACAATGAAAAAGGAACAGGTTTGGGTTTAATCATCTGTAAAAACTTTGCCACAAAAAATGGAGGCGACATCAAAGTTCAAAGTAAATTAGGTGAAGGGAGTACTTTTACGATCATTATACCACAAGCTTAGTTTCAATTATTCACGACATTATATGCCAATTATATAAATTTGCTCTCCAAATAAAAATTATAAAGCTTTATTGAACTTATTAAATGATTCAAAAAAAGGGAGTTAATAGAATTTCAAATTATGATTACGAACAACCATCAGGACAAACAATTAAGCACATTACGATTATTCAGAAGAATTCACCGACAAACAACCATCTTTATATTCATCTTTTTTCTTTTTGTTTCGGTGTCGGGACTTTTATTGGGTTGGAAAAAGAATAGTGGAGATTTTATTTTACCAAAATCACATGAAGGAACCTCCACAAATTTTGAAGACTGGCTTCCTCTCGATCAGTTAAACAATATGGCAAGTCAATACTTGCACGATTCCATATCACCCATCTTGTCCACCGAGCTTGATCGTATGGATATCAGAAAAGATTTGGGAATGGTAAAATTTATTTACAAAAATCATTATTGGGGCATACAGCTTGATGGCGCTTCAGGTAAACTATTGTCGAAAGGTTTAAGAAGAGCAGACTTTCTTGAGAATCTTCATGACGGCTCAATACTTGACAAGTACATGGGTTCAAACAATTCGTATTTTAAGCTTATTTATACTTCTCTTATTGGACTGGCCCTAATTACTTTTACCATCACTGGTTTTTGGCTTTGGTATGCCCCAAAACGTGTTAAGAAAAATAAACTAAAAAATAATTTTTCGGATTCACAAAAAAAGATGACTTAATAAATCAGGCGTATAGGTATACCTGCTTAATAATAAGCCAAACAGAAGTTCAACTATTAAACTAAACAATCAATCTACTCTTTTGTAATAAAAAGATTGCTTTTTTTCAAAAACTTACAAATAATAAGAAAATACCTTTATCTTTGCCGCCTAATTTTATTTTAACAATTTATTTTAACAATGAAAAACGGAACAGTAAAATTCTTCAACGAGTCCAAAGGATTTGGATTCATCATCGAAGAAAATTCAAAAAGTGAATACTTTGTACATGTATCTGGATTAATTAATGAAATCCATGAAGGTGACTCAGTAAACTTCGAATTAAAAGAAGGTAAAAAAGGATTAAATGCAGTAGATGTACGCGTTGTATAATATTTATTGAAAATTTTTTATCATTAAAAAAGCCTGTCGGAATCCGACAGGCTTTTTTAATTGTCATGATTGTATAAAACGATAGGAGTTAGATTCAGCCATCAACCTCATTTATCGGACAAGTAAGAATAAAGTCTTAATCAGAGAGGTAATACACAACTGTCGAAACTACTCTAATTTTTTTAATATGAGGATTATTTTTATCTCTTGATTCAATGCTAAACTGACCCTGTATCGCATTTTTTATTTTGCCCAACTTACTCTTTGAATCTGCGGCAAATTTCTCGGCAACTTCGCGTGCATTTTTGGTAGCTTCTTCGATCATTTCCGGTTTTACCTCATTTAACCGTGAAAAAATATACTCAGGTTCATTTTCATAATTACTGCCAATGAAAGCAATGCCTTTTTTACCTAATTCGGATAAGGAGCCCATAACCATTCTGGTCGTTTTTATATTTTTCGAATAAACCGTTACCGTTTGAACGGCTGTATAACGAAATTCAGGCCTTTCGCTACTGCCCCACTGCTGGGCTGATTTATCCATAATGGATGGTGATGAATAGGTAATTTCATCTGAAGGGATTCCGCTCTCTTCCAAAAATTTCCTGATTTTCGCACTACCCGATTCGATTGAGATATAAAGGCTTTCTAAGTTATTGCTTGCCTCACTGAATTGTATCGGCCAAATTAAAATATCAGCTTCATAATCCCTTTCAGAAAGTCCTTTTACAGTTACAGTTCGTTCGTATTCTCTATATTTTATAGCGGATCGACCTAAAAGATATCCCAGAGCCGACAACCCCAATAAAATAAATAACCCCAAAATAAAAAAATTCGCTTTTTTATTTTCAAATGTCTTGTTTTCCATTTGTTATCATCTAAAAATTTTGTCAATATCGACATTGCAATAAATATACAAATAATTTAAAACTCCCTAATATGTATTCATGAAGTTAATTCTGAGTTAATCATTGATATTCATTCCATTTATCAACAAGTTTTACTAAATTTAGTAAAATATTATCGTAAACAATTTATCTCGGAGAGGGTTTATGAATGCTGGGAACAAGGTTTTAATTGCAGGAGGAAGTGGTTTTATAGGATCTAATTTAGCAAAACTGTTAAATTCGAATGGCTTTGATGTTGCTATATTGACGCGTAATTCCAAGAGCAAATCTGTTTTTGAGCAAATTCATTGGGATATAGACAAATTCACCATCGATAATAATACATTTGAAGAGTTTGACTACATCGTGAATCTTGCTGGAGCAAGTATTGCAGAAAGAAAATGGTCGGAAAAACAAAAACAGAAAATTGAAGAAAGCAGGTTGATATCAACAAATTTACTTTTTGATGCCATTAAAAACCTGAAGAAAAAACCAAGAGCATACATTCAAGCATCTGCAGTTGGATATTATGGGTCCATCACTTCCGAATATATTTTTAATGAAACAGATCAGGCTGGAAGTGATTTCCTTGCGGGAGTCTGTAAAAAATGGGAAGATGCCTCACTTAAATTTGAAAGTTTAGGAGTAAGAACGGTTGTTTTGCGCACAGGAGTAGTTTTTGATAAAACTCAGGGTGCATTCCCTAAAATGACCCAAAGCCTTAAATATGGATTTGTAGCCGGAATCGGTTCCGGCAAACAATATATTCCATGGATACATATTGATGATCTGATCAGCATGTATTATTATTCAATTGTGAATGAAAAAATAAAAGGAATTTACAATGCGGTTTCACCTGAACATTGTACTCAAAATGAATTAACTAAACGAATCAAAATCATAACCCGAAAAATAAAGCTTCCTAATTTACCCGAAATCCTGCTTAAAGCATTTCTTGGTGAAATGTCAAGTATTCTTTTATATGGAAGCAGGATCACGTCTGACAAAATAATAAAAACAGGATTCAAATTTAAATATGAAAAAATCGAAGATGCACTTCCGGTTTTACTAAAAAAGAACGTATGAAAAATTTCGCGTTAACTATTTCATTACTTTTAATTAGTATTATTGTTTCTTGTCAAACTAAAAATAATGTAATGGATAACCGAACTGTTCAAAATTTTGAGTTGGAAAAATATCTAGGTAAATGGTATGAAATTGCTCGTTTTCCGCATTCATTTGAGAAAGGATTGGTAGGTGTTACGGCCACCTATTCGATTCGTGCAGATGGAAAAATCAAGGTTGTGAACCAGGGTTATAAAAATTCACTTGATGGGAAATTAAAAACCGCTATTGGAAAAGCTTATATTCCAAATCCTGATGACCCGGCAAAACTTAAAGTATCCTTCTTTCTATTTTTCTATGGCGATTATTACATAATGGAACTTGACTCTGACTATCAATGGGTTTTAATTGGCAGTTCATCCAGTAAATATTTTTGGATTTTAAGCAGAACACCAAAGCTTGAAATAAAGGTGCTTGAGATGTTGCTTATGAATGCCAAGAACAGAGGCTATGATACTGAGCAACTTATATTTGTTCTACAAAAAAATAATTAATACTTTTATACCTAAACTTTTTATAAAAGTAACCGTATAAATTTAGTGAACTTTTAAAATCCCTTTTAACCAAAAAGCAAGTTAACCTATTAACAATGTAGCTTAACATATATTTAATTACGTTAATACTATATAATTCATTTTTGGAATTAGTTGAATCTTGAAGGATGAAAAAAATTTTAAGTTTTTATTTATTGCTTTTTTGTTGCTTTATTATAGCGAAAACACAAAATCTCCCCTTAAGATTTCAACATCTTACGCCTAAAGATGGACTTTCTCAGGCTTTTATTAGCGGAATTATTCAGGATAAATATGGTTTTATTTGGATTGGAACCCAAGATGGGCTCAACCGATATGATGGTTACGATTTCAAAATATTCAGTCACGACCCATCCGATCCACATTCAATTTCTGATAGTTATGTATTATGTTTATTTATTGACAGTAATGAGAATTTATGGATAGGAACCGAATCGGGATTAAACCGATATGATTTCACAACCGAAAGATTTATACATCATGAAAATCACGGAAGCGATTCTATCCCTTTGAATAATACAAACAAAAATATTAATGTGATTGCCCAATCCAAAACCGATCCTAATTTATTATGGTTAGGCACCAATCATGGGCTATCCAGTTTTGATATGACTACAAATAAATTTACAAATTATATTCATCAGAATCGAAACCCCATTGAACAAAATCCTCGGGCAATAAATGCCATTTATACTTCCAACACAGAATTAGGAATGATTTGGATAGGTACCTCAAACGGGTTGTTAAGGATTAATTCCGTATCTAACGACCTCCGATTATTTACTATTAAAGATGGGCTTAGCCGTAACAACATCACATCCATTTATGAAGATACGCAACATAATATATGGATCGGTACTGATAAAGGTTTAAATCTTTATGATAAGGCATCAAATCGGTTTACATCATATGAAACAATACCTGAAGATAATCATAGCATCGGAGGAAATTTAATTACTTCAATTTTTGAAGATAGTTATCAACATTTATGGATTGGTGTTGATGGCGGGGGACTCAATTTGTACGACCGGGAAACCAAAAATTTCACAAGATGGATAAATCAACCAGGGAATCCGATAAGTTTGAGCGATAATGGAGTCCGGAAAATTTTCGAAGATCGATCCGGAATTCTGTGGATAGGAGCAACTGTGCTAAATAAAACAAATACAAACAATGCTAACTTCGGATATTTTTACCATGATCTTAACAATCCAAATAGCTTAATCAGTAATGAGATACGCTCTATTCTGTTGGACAACAATCACCTTCTTTGGATTGGCACACAAGCGGGAATAAGCATTTTTGATAAAAAGACCGGAAAATATACACATCTCTTACACAATCCAAATAATCCAAATTCCATATCCAGTAATATAATCCGGGTGGTTTTTCAGGATAAAACCGGAAATATTTGGATTGGCACCAGAGATGCAGGTATAAGTAAATACGATCCGCAAACTAAAATCTTTAAACATTACCGTAAAAATAATCTGAGCAATGATGGTCTCAGCAATAATAACATCAGGGCAATTTTTGAAGACATAAATGGGATGATATGGATTGGTACTGTTTCGGGTGGATTAAATCGGCTTGATCCTAAGACTGATAAATTCAGATGTTATAATTATGAAGAAGGTAATTCAAATAGTTTGAATGACAATCGGGTTTATTCCATCATCGGTAATAAAAATGGAGAGTTATGGATAGGAACAGGAAATGGTGTCGCCAAATTTGATCCGAAAAAAGAAATCTTTGATCGGTATATCCCTGACCCGACTAATGAAAATAGTTTAAGCCATCACCTGATCATGGGTGTAACTGAAGATCATTCAGGTAATATTTGGGTTGGCACTTATGGAGGAGGACTGAATAAAATTGAACCATTAAGCAGAAAAATTACGCGATTTAATGAACCAGATGGATTGGTCAACAATGTAGTATATGGGATCATCGAAGACAATGAGTACAATTTATGGATGAGTACCAATCGTGGTCTATCAAAACTCGATCCCAGAAATAAACAATTTACCAATTTCGGTGTTGAGGATGGATTACAGGAGGGTGAATTTAATTCAGGGGCTTACTATAAAAGTATCGATGGTGATATTTATTTTGGTGGAATTAATGGAGTAAATGTGTTTAAACCCGAGAATCTAATTCAGAAAAAATACATCCCTCCGGTTTTAATTTCTGATTTTCAGCTTTTTAATAAATCAATATCTCCTTTCGATTCGATCAACGGGAAGCCCATTTTACAAAAATCGATCATCATAACCGACACCATTAAATTAACACACAGGGAAAACATCTTCTCATTCAGTTTTACTGCCCTCGATTATACCTATACCGAAAATAATCAATATGCATATATTCTTGAAAATTTTGAAAAAGAGTGGAACAGGCTTGGAACGAGGCGTCATGCAACCTATACCAATCTTCCGGCAGGAGAATATACTTTTAAAGTGATTGGATCGAGCAGCAATGGAATATGGAACGAAGAGGGCAGATCAATAAAAATCATCATTATTCCACCCTGGTGGAAAACAAAAATATTTTACATTCTTTTCTTTACTACCATACTACTGCTGATCATTATAATATTCAGAATTCGCATAAGCCAGCTCAAAAAAGATAAGCTGAAACTTGAAAAATATGTTGAAGAACGTACGAATGAAATCCATCAAAAGAATATAATACTTGAAGAAAATCAATCAATACTTCAGGCACAAAAAAATAAAATACAAGAAAATATTGTCGCATTAAAAGAATCAAATGCCACCAAAGATAAATTCTTTTCAATCATAGCTCACGACCTAAAAAATCCTTTTAATTCCATATTAGGATTTGCAGATATTTTAAATACTGAATACGATGTTTTTGATGATTTACAGCGTAAGAGAATGATCAATGAAATTGACAAAACATCAAAGTCTACTTTCGACTTACTTGAAAATCTGCTCACCTGGTCAAGATCGCAAAGTGGGAAAATTGCAATTAATAAAGAATACATCAAGATCAAAGAATTAATAATCAGCTGCATCAATCCTTACCTGCCGAATGCTAAAGCAAAAAATATATCAATCATTGAAGACATCGATGATAATATTTCATTTTATGCTGATAAATATACCTTTTCAAACATCATCGGCAACCTGGTCAATAATGCCATAAAATTCACGCATGTTGGTGGTGAAATTAAAATTTCCATAACAGAAACAAACACCCATCAACAATTGATTGTTGAGGACAATGGAGTGGGAATCGGACAAGATGATATTGATAAACTTTTTCGAATTGATGAAAGTCATTCGACACCAGGTACCAATAATGAACAAGGAACTGGATTAGGTTTACTGCTATGCAAAGAATTTATTGAAATGAATAACGGGAATATTTCAGTTGAAAGTGGAATAGGGAAAGGATCAAGATTTACTATTAGCCTTCCAAGAAAAGACAATTATTAGAAGACAAAGAGGATTAGCCCAAGAAATTTCCTGGGCTAATCATTGAATTATATAATCATTTTAAGCGTAATAAGAGCCGCTATCAATATTACCGCACCTACTATGAGTATTGCAGCAAATATTTTGTTACTTGTTTTTGTTAATATTTTCATCACTTTGCATATTTAATTTCCATTTTTTAAACATTTCTTCCAGATCCTTAAACGTAAGTCCGATGAGTTCCATTTTTCTATAAAATTCAGGCAACTCAATTTCAATAAATTGTTGTTTTATCATATCAATCAAAATTGCTTTTGCATTAGGTGAAACAAAATAACCAATTCCTCTTTTATTATATATCACACCAGTTTCCTGGAGATGAGTGTAAGTCCTCATAACTGTATTTGGGTTGACTTCTAAATCTATTGCCAGTTGTCTTACAGAGGGAACTTTTTCGTCGGCCTGCCATAGCTCCTGCATGATGTTATTACCGAAGTAATCGGCAATCTGCATATAAATTGCTTGCTTGTCTCTAAATTCCATCTTATACCTCCCTTTCTTTAAGTTTAAAATAAGCAGTAAAATACAAAGCAACAGAAAGAACAAACATCGTAAATCTGAGTAAATATCTCAATTGCATCACAATTTTCTCAGGATTAACCCAGCCCTTCTGTTCCAGAATTTCATCCAATTTATTCATCGATAAACCAAAATGCTCCATTGAACCAAATAGAATCAAAATAACAACGATTGCTAAAAGTGAATACGCCCACTGAATAATCCATTGTGACAGAATTGTTTTAACCATTGGATACTTTTTGAATGTAGCTGCTCCTAACAAAAATGCTGAATGTGTGAGTAAGAAAACCAATATAATTTCAATAACCCAAGGATAATTAAAAACCTTGAACCCATTAAAAACCTCAAATTCAAATCCAAATGCACAAACCCATACGCAATTAAAGACTAAACTAAAGACATGATAGCTTATGAAACTAAATACCACCCAAATAAAAAAAGTTGAGACCAGTGGCAATATAAATTTCTCAAAAGTAGATGCAGGAATTAATATCTGAGTGATCGCTTTTTCAGGGGTATTCATATCCTGAAAAGCTCTACTGGCAAGCACAATTCCACCTAATAATATCATAATTAGCATTCCTACATAATGAAAGGGTCCGAAAAATTGGAGTTCTTCAGTATTGTTTCGACTTGCATATGCTATAAAAAACCCGATGATAAATAAGAGGGCAAAATATCCCAAAACGGTTAACATTAAAGTTTTTTTGTGCAGGCTAAATTTAAACCTGGCTAATAGCATTATTCTTTTAAAATCATATACCTGGTTCATAATTTAGTTTTTTAAGTGTTTAACAATTTCATTTTGTTTACTCAAAACCGCATTAAACAGCAGTTCAAAATCAACGCGAGATTCGTGATCGTCATTTCGTTCGGTCAAAAGGTAGTTCCCGCCAAAAATTGGCTCGCTGTATAATACGTTCACACCTTCCGGTGCTTTATCATGAACTTTCATAAAGCTTAACTTGTTCGAAATATTCTCAATCGTTTCATTGAAAACGATTTTACCATTCTCGATAATTACCAAAGGATCAATCAGGTTTTCGAGGTCCCTCACTTGATGGGTTGATATTACAAAAGTTCTTTCTTCGTTGGCTGTTGAAGCAATAATTTTTCTAAACTTGCTTTTTGAGGGAATATCCAAACCATTGGTTGGTTCGTCCATAAAAACAATTGAACAATTGGTTGCAATTGCAAAAGCAATAATAAATTTTTTCTTTTGTCCATGTGAAAGCTTGTTGAGTTTTTTACCTCTGGTGACCTCAAATTCAGTCACTAATTCCTGAAATAATTTAAGATCGAATTTTGGGTAGAATGGTGAAACATTGGCAACATAGGTATCAAGAGTAAA
>PHDM01000045.1:3522-26229 GCA_002840985.1 Bacteroidetes bacterium HGW-Bacteroidetes-17 | reverse complement strand
TAGGGATGTAATATCGGTAGGAATAAAACCGACCTCCTTGCCCCTTTAAGTCCCATAGGGACGTAATAGAATTAAGGCATACAGGGATTTCAATAAATTTTAGTCCGTCAGTAGTGATATCTAAAATCTAAGCAGAAAAAGTATAATTAGTAAAACACACTATTTCAAAGGTGTTAAAAGCTGCTGATTGTATAAATTATTGTGAGTCAAAAGAGCCTAATAAATTCATAATGCGGGCTGATATAGCTCACTTATTTTGCTGAAAAAAGCTCATAAATCTATCAATAAGTTGACAAACTGAATGTTATTATACGTGGCATGTCTTTTGCCTTTCAGGTTTTGTGATGCATTATACCGATGCGGATTGTTCAAGTTTTAAGAAAAGAATTACAATTGATCGTTCAGGAAAAAATTAATCATTAAAAACAATAGCCTGGAATTATGAGTTTTGAATTGATCATATTAATCACCATGCTGGCCACTTTTGCCCTAAGTGTCTTTATCTTGAAAATGCCGGCAGGGGTATCTTTAATTTTAGCGGCAATTATTGGTGCTTTCCTCGACGGTCATGGAATTCCCGTCCGTCATCTTGTTGAAGGCGGATTTGGCTTTTTCGAAGCAATATTGATTATTGCAACAGCCATGATATTCATGAAAGTGATGGAAGCCAGTGGAGTTCTGGCTCAAATTAGTCTCACGATCATAAAAACATTTCATAAGTCACCTACTATACTGCTGATCGTGATCGTATTATTTGTTATGTTTCCCGGAATGCTTACCGGTTTATCTTCAACTTGTGTATTGACCACGGGAATGTTGGTTGCTCCCATTTTATTGGCGATAGGAATTCCCAGGATTGTCGCCGGTTCTTTAATTGCAATGGCAGCAGTTTACGGGGAAGTGGCGCCTCCAATCAGCATTCCGGTCATGATAATCGGTGGTGGCGTGGACATGCCTTATATCGGATTTACCATTCCATTGCTATTAGTTACGATACCACCGGCTTTGTTTACGGCAATTTATTATCGAATCAGGTATGTAAAACCTTTCAATATTGAAGAGGTACTTAAAAAGCTTGAGAATTTAACACCCTCCGAACAAGGATTTAAAATCTATATTCCGCTTATTTTCGTTATAGTATACATGATCGGGGAAATTACTTTTTCAGATTTTATACCGCATTTAGGCGTACCCCTCATTTTTGCAATTGGTACCATTATCGGAATTATGATATCTCCTAAAATTAAAATTATTATGGTGTCTAGGACTGCTTTAAGAATGGCGTTACCTGTAATAATTATTCTGGTGGGTGTTGGAATGTTCCTTCAAATACTTACCCTAACAGGAGTAAGAGGTTATATGGCCGTAACAGCGCTTCAAATGCCTGATGCTTTTAAATACATGACTGCTGCTATCATGCCTTTTATGGGATCTGCTTATGCTTCAGCCAGTGTCATTGGGGTTCCGTTGGTTTATGTATTTATTGGCAAAAGTGCCATTATGGTTACTGCTTCACTGGTAATGATGGCGGCCCTGGGAGACTTGATGCCTCCGCCAAGTTTATTGTGCGCTTATGCCGCTCAAACAGTTGGAGTTAAAAATCATTTTAAAATATTAAAGCAAAGTATAGTTCCAATAATTTTTTCGATGTTAATCGGACTGCTGGTGTTGATTTTTGCTCAGGATTTAGCTGGCATTTTTTTATAAATATGAATTAAGATGTTTTTATATATAATTTATACGGTTATTTTGATTTACCTCACGGGGGTTCTTTCGATTGAATTCTTCCATGAAAAAAATTGGAAAAACTTAATTGCTATTTCAATGGTATTATTAGTTTTTATTCTCCGAATATTGCAAATTAAATAAAGATGTTACTGCGTAAATACATATTGAAAATAATAATCATTTTGGTGATGGCAGTGGCAGGTACAATTGCTGCTATTGAATTCAATTCAATGCATCGGATGGAGCAGCTTTTCCCAAGTAAAGGCTTGACAAAAATTGCTAAACTAAGCGACTATCATAAGGATCTTAAAGGCACGGAAGGAGACTCGGATGTGTATTTTTACGATAGTGGAAAAGAAGGTGCCACCGTATTAATAGCCGGAGGGACTCATCCCAATGAATCGGCGGGCTATTTGGCTGCAATTGTTATTCTTGAAAATTTAAAAATCGAAAGTGGCAGGATAATCATCATTCCCATGTTGAACCAGAGTGCATTTACTTGTACCGATCCGATGGAAGCCTTGCCTGACTTTTTCGAAATAAAAACAGAAAAAGGGGTTCGGAAATTCCGTTCCGGCTCTCGGGCAACAAATCCACTTCATCAATGGCCTGATCCGCTGGTTTATTCCCAATATCCTTCGGGACAAAAATATTCAGGTGCAGATTCACGAAATTTGAATCGTTGCTACCCGGGAAAAGAAAACGGAACACACACCGAACAAGTTGCATTTTCGATCATTCAGTTATTAACACAGGAAAAGATCGATCTCGCTTTTGATTTACATGAAGCAGCTCCCGAAATTCCGATCGTGAAAGCAATTGTTTATCATGCCAAGTCGGAAGGACTGGCAATGAACGCTATTCTCGACTTGGAAATGGATGGATTGTCATATACACCGGAGCTTTCACCTCCTAATTTTCATGGATTAAGTCATCGCGAGTGGGGTGATAATACGGATGTATTGCCCATCTTGATGGAAACGGCAAATCCCATTCAAGGTAGGTTGAGAGGCAAAACAAATGCAGATTTAATTTTAAGCGGGTATTGTCCAAATTATAAAATTGCGAAGGAAACCGGTGCTTTAAAAATTGCTTATGACGATGAAGGTGAAAGTCTGGAAAGCAGGGTTGGCAGGCACATCAATGGATTTGTTGCAATCCTGAATGCATATAACAGCGAATATCCTGAAAAAGCAATAGAAATATCAGGGTTACCGACATATAATGAACTGAAAGAAAATAAAATTGGTAAATATTTAAACTAAAAACTATGAAGAAAACATTGAGTATTGCAGCAATATTGTTATTCGCACTTGCGGCATTTTCACAAAACAAATTCGAACAGCCTGTTCTGATTACCTCAGCCGGACAAAGCGCGGATGTGAAACTGGTGCAACTTTTAGCTAAAAGGCAAGCAATAGAAGGCGAAACAAAAGTAATGGCAAAGGAAACCGATATGGACGGGGTTAAAACACTCATCATTGTTCCCGGATTTAGCTCAAAAGGATTAGGTTCGGCAGGGATTAGCCAGGAAGATGAAATGAACAGAGTAAAAGAATTGGTAAAAACTGCACAAGGGAAAAATATACCTATCGTAATGATGCATATAGGAGGAAAATCACGCCGAGGAGGACAATCGGACGGTTTTTGTGAAATTATTGCTGAAAACTGTAAAGCCATGATTGTTGTCAAACAAGGAAATGAGGATGGTTTCTTCACGGATATCGCGAAGAAAAACAACATTCAAATATTGGAAGTCGAAAAAATCAGTGATGCAGCCGTTCCACTGAAAGAATTATTTAAGTAAGGAAGGCTAAACTTTAAAAGACACACTTAATTTAAAATTTTATGAACACATTAAAATTTAGAATTTTATTAATATGGCTGGTTTTCCCGTTTATACTTATTGCCCAAACTGGCAATTTAGTTCAGGGGAAAAATGGGATGGCTGCAACAGCTCATCCATTAGCCTCCCAGGCAGCTATTGAAATGCTACAAAAAGGTGGGAATGCGGTTGATGCTGCAATTGCTGCCACATTTGTAATAGGTGTTGTAGAACCTGATGGGTCCGGTATTGGTGGTGGTGGCGGAATGCTTATTTATTTGAAAGATAAGAATCAGTCATTTTATATCAATTTTTACCCTCGGGCACCTGAAAATATTCCTGCTAATTTCAATTCATCCAACGACAGGCTTACAGGAAGATCAATTTGCATACCCGGAACCGTTGCAGGGCTAACATTGGCTCATAAAGAATTTGGTTCATTGCCTTTATCAACTTTACTAGGCCCTGCAATCCGGTATGCAAATGATGGATTTGCCATTGATGCCACGCTGGGTTCTCTTATCCTGGACAATTCAGAAGCACTCGCCAAGAACAAAGCGACCGCTTCCGTGTATTTAGATGAAGGGTTTCCAAAAATGGAAGGTGAAATTTTAATCCAAAAGGACCTTGCAGAAACACTATCAGTAATTAGTAAAAAAGGATTTAAAGGCTTTTATAAAGGATCAATTGCCAAGGATATGGTTGAAGGAATTAATAAAGGAGGAGGCAATTTTACTTTAGATGATTTTAAAAATTATCAGGCTGAACTTACGGAACCTGTTAAAGGAAATTACAGGGGTTATGAAATTATAAGTGCAGCCAATCCTCAATCCGGTGTTTCAATCATTGAAGGATTAAATATCCTGGAAAATGCGGATCTAAATCGTATGGGGCATTATACAAAAAATGCCAAAACGCTTCACCTTTTGGCCGAAACATTTAGGAAAATTTATACTGACCGATATTACTTTATTGCAGATCCTGGTTTTGTTGATGTTCCAATGAAAGGCCTTTTATCTAAAGAATTTGCATTGGAACGATTTAATGCAATTAATCCGTCAATGCCTGTACCTGCAAAATACCGAGATACTGAAATTGGAAATCCAATTAAATACCAGAACATCGAAGATACCGATAAGAATTTGATCGATGTGGAACGCAATGGAGAAACAACTCACTTGTGCGTTATTGATAAGGATGGAAATGCCGTTTCATTAACCCAGACTTTAGGTACTTTTTTCGGATCAGGGCAAATTGTAAATGGGGTGTTATTTAATTGTGCGATAACGAACTTCTCTGGTGCAAATAATCCAAATTCATTGCAAAGTAAAAAGCAATCCAGAAGTTCGATCGCACCAAGCATCGTTTTAAAAGACAACAAACCGTTTTTGGTACTTGGTACGCCGGGTGCAAATCGTATTATTTCAACGGTTCTGGAGGTAATGGTAAATATTCTCGATTTTAATATGAACGCCGAAGAGGCAAATATGGCTCCTCGGTTTTACACACAAAAATTCGAAGACTACTTGCACGTGGAATCAGGAGTTGGGCAGGAAATTATAGATGAATTAACAAAAATGGGGCACTCGATAAGAGTTTATGATGGCGTTGATTTATTTTTTGGAGGAGTTCAACTTATCACAATCGACCCCCAAACAGGGATGTATACGGGATCTGCTGATATAAGAAGAGGAGGCTTGGCTATTGGATATTAAAACCTAACATATTAAATGATCGTAACTGTTTCAATACTAGGATTAGTACTTTTATTGATGATCGGCGAATCGCTGATCATCAATAACTGCGTTAATAGTATAGCAGTTAAAATTCATGTAAATGGAACACGTGGTAAATCAACAATCACAAAATACATTTTTGCAGGTTTAAAAGAGGATCATTTAAGGGTTTTAGGAAAGGTAACAGGAGAAATACCAACAATGTTATTGCCTGATGGCTCTCAGAAAGCCATCAAACGAAGAGGATCGGCAAGGGTTCAGGAGCAATTCAACATCCTTCGCAAAGCAAAAAATGAAAAAATTGATGCCTTGGTTTTAGAGTGCATGTCGATTGATCCAATCCTTCAAAAACTGGAAAGTTTTTTCTTTAAACCTGATATTTATATTATTAGCAATATCAGGGATGATCATCGCGAAAAAATTGGAAATTCGTTGGATGATCAGATTAAATCAATTTGCGATGCAATTCCTGCTAACAGTAAAATTATTGCCGGCGAAAGTGCATATATGGATATCATAAAAGGGGTAGCCATAGTTCGTAATTCTCAGTTTATACAAGCTATCGACTTATCCGACGAAGAGAAAAAAAAGATCCCTCAATCAGCTCTTGAAATTAACGTACAAATAGCCCTAACCGCTTGTATTGAATCTGGAATTCCCAGGCAAATAGCATTTAAAGGTGTTTTAAAACAAATTGGGAAAACCATATCTCCGCTATACGCAATCACAAACGGTCAGCAGAAGCGATATTTCCTGAATGCTTTTTCAGTTAATGATATCCCATCTTTTAAAGATTATCTAAAGCTCTGGACTTCGGAATTAAACATAACAGATAAAGTGTCGGTGGTATTTAATACCAGATCTGATCGCCCTTTACGCACAGGTTTATTTGTTGAATGGATAAAATTCAATCATGAGAATATTGAAGCTGTGATTCTGACCGGAGATCATAAAATGAGGGCAAATCGTTTGCTTTCCAGATCAGAAACAAAATTTAAAATCAAAAATATTCCAAACCGTCACCCAAGCTCCATTAAAGATTTAATTCTTGAAAGTACCGTTAATTCAAGTTTAATAGTTGGAGTTGGAAATATTAAAGGACTTGGGTATCAAATTATAAATGAATTTGCTGAAACATCATGATCACTGAGATATTTTTAATCGGGTTAGCAGTTGGGTTCCTCTTTTATGAATTGGTAGGAATATCTCCGGGTGGAGTTGTTGCGCCTGCCTATCTGGCACTTTACATTTATCAGCCCGAAAAAATTGCAATGACCATTTTGTTGTCATTAATCATTTTAATTGTTATCAGGACGCTTTCCAAACATCTCATTATTTATGGCCGCAGAAAATTACTGCTTGCCTTGCTTTTAAGCTTCGCACTCAAATTATTGATCGATAGCTACCTTCAGCCGATAAGTGCAATTAAGTTCGATCTGCAATCAATCGGCTATATCATTCCCGGGTTGATTGCCAACGAAATGACCCGTCAAAGAATAGTGCCAACCTTGCTTTCGCTTGGTATTGTTTGTTTGTTAACCTATCAAATATCCCAATTTTTATGAGAAACCTGTCTCTAAATATTAGGCTATTGATTGTTTTCAGCACTTTGCTGATAGGATTCATGATTTCAAATTTTTTGTTTACTACGAACAAGAACAGCGTTTATGAAAAAGAAATGCATCAGGCAGTCGATCTTACCAAGAAATGGTTCGATATCATAAAGAATCAAAAGGAGAACAGAGGGATTCATTCAGACGCAGTTTCAAACATTCCTTACAGCTTTTTATTGGGTAACGATTTCACAACGATCACAACCACATTAGGTTCGTTGAATGCCAAAGAGATTTCAACGAACCCTGACTTTTCTGCTTTAATTGTACGATTGATAAAGGAAGCGGGTATTAAAGAAAGCGCTAAAGTGGGTGTCATTTTATCCGGATCTTTTCCTTCACTATCTATTGCTACGTTGGCAGCTTTGCAGACTTTAGACCTTGGGGCGGTCATCACGAGTTCTCTGGGTGCTTCATCGTATGGTGCCAATCAGGAAACTGCCACATGGATTGATATGGAAAACTGGTTAATTGGTGATGGTGGCCTGAAATATCATTCTGAAATTGTTTCAAAAGGAGCCGAAAATGATATCGGGTCAGGGTTAAGTAATGAAGGGAATGTGTTTTTGGAAGATGCAGCGATAAGAAATGACCGATCGTTATACTCGCCTCAAAATCTAACTCAGGCCATAACGGATCGGGTTGATTTGTTTGTATCAAATAATATTTCATTACTCATAAATATTGGGGGTAATCAAGCTGCATTGGGAAGTTGTACCCATGCTGTTTCTATTCCGAATGGGCTTAACAAAAATATCCCAATATGCGATGATAAGGACAGGGGTGTAATTCAAGAAATCAATGCGATGGGCATTCCGGTCATTAATCTTTTAAATATTAAAGAATTGGCTAAAAGATACGAAATGGATATTTCTCCCGGGATTCAATATTCAGCCTCAAACAAGCTTTACATTGAAAAACATATAAATAAGATCATCCTTTCGATCACCTTATTAGTTAGCCTATCTTGTTTAGTTATATCAATACCTCGAAAAATAAAAACTTAACCGATAAACCAACTTTAAATTAATGAATATAACCTTTACCTTAAAACAAATTAAAACTGGAAGCTTATGAAAAATTTAATCTTATTTCTCGCATTCTTTTCGCTCTTCGGGATGCAAGCTTACGCTCAAACAACCGTTACCGGTACAGTTAGCGACAAGGAAGGAACCATTCCTGGTGTTAACATAGCCGTAAAAGGAACAGCGCAAGGAACAACAACCAATCAGGATGGTTCATACACTGTGAATGTCCCGGTTGGATCTACTGTCCTAGTTTTCTCTTTTATTGGGATGAAAACACAGGAAATTACAATTACAGGTGGAGTTCTAAATGTAGTTATGGAACCAAGTGACATCAATCTTGATGAGGTTGTTGTCACGGCACTTGGTATTTCACGTGAGAAGAAAGCACTTGGATACACGGTCCAGGAAGTGAGTGGGTCGGAGTTAGATAAAAGAGGCAATAGTGATATTGTATCCTCACTTGCGGCAAAGGCTGCAGGGCTCCAGGTTACCAGCTCATCCAGTAATGCAGGAGCTGCATCTTATATGACTATTCGGGGTGCTGCTTCACTTACCGGAAACAACCAACCCTTATTTGTCATCGATGGGATGCCAATAAGCACAGAACCTTCTTATCGGGGTGGTACGGGTCAATCAGGTTATTACACATCATCGAGAAGTATCGACCTTAACCCCGACGATATTGCATCTTTAAGCGTACTAAAAGGGGGTGCTGCAACAGCGCTTTATGGACTGCAGGCTTCCAATGGGGTTATTGTAATAACAACCAAAAAGGGAGCCCTTGACCAAAAAATGAAAGTTAAACTTCACTCTTCAGTGGGATTTAAGCAACTTGGGAAGCATATCGAATTGCAAGATAAATACGGACAAGGATTAAATGGTAGCTGGCGCAGTAAATACAACGGAGCCTGGGGTCCATTATTGGATACATGCAGCTATTCATTAAATGATGCTGATTGGGCAAATCCACTGCTTGATGTTGACGGTGCAATTGTAAGTAGAAATAATCCCAATGCAACGGGAGAGCCTGTAAAAACATTTGACCAATATGAATTTTTCCGAACAGGTGTTTCGTACAATAACAATATTAGTATAGAGGCAGGGAACAATAATTCATCCTATTATTTCTCCATTGGAAATTTGAATGAAGAAGGAATTGCGCCAAATAATGAATTCGACAGAACGACCATCAGGCTAAATGCTGAAACAAAACTGACCGAAAAAGTCAGTACGGGAGCTAATGTGATGTACGCACACACGATAAACAACCTTATCAAGGAAGGTGGTACCAGTTCAGGTATAGGAATAGGCTTGTACAGAACACCTGCTACATTTAATAATGCTGCTGGCTATAAGCTTGAAGATGGTACTCAAAGAACATATACCGGAGTTAATGGAACCTATAATAATCCCTACTGGTCAGTATATGAACAATTTTTTAAAGACATTAACGACAGGTTTGTCGGTAATACTTTTCTAAAAGCAAAATTTAATGACTGGATGTCATTATCCTACAATGTAGGGGTTGATTGGTACCAAAGAAGATTTCAGGAAATTTCAAATTGGAACAGTCAGGGTAGGTTGAAAGGTTATTTGAGAGAACGGTCAGAACATCATATGATGGTTAATTCGGACTTGATCTTAAGTATTAAGAAGAAAATCAATGAAGATTTAGGATTTAATTTAAATCTTGGACAGAACATGTACCAACAAAGTTATAGGTACCTTACTGCTTATACCGATGATCTTTCTATTCCGGGTTTATATAATCTGGATAATACGAGCAAACAGACTGCAGGAAATGGTACAACCGAATATAGGACCGCTGCAATATTTGCTGATCTGAGTATTGATTATAAGAATATGCTATACTTTGGAGCTACGCTGCGTAACGAATGGTCAACAACCATGCCTGAAGATAATCTTTCTGCATTATTTCCATCCTTTAGTGGATCTTTCCTATTTTCTGAATTACCTCAATTGAAAGACGGTAAAATACTTACTTTCGGAAAACTGAGGGCTTCATGGGCGAAGACCGCTAATATAGCTGATCCTTACAGAACCTCTTCTTATTATGGTTCCGGAAGCGCAGATGATTATTATACTGCTGGAATTTCATTCCCTTTCTTAGGAACAGCAGGATATACTGTAGGAAATACTGTTGGTAATCCAAATTTAAGACATGAGACCCAGACTTCTTTTGAAATCGGTACCGAACTGAAATTTTTGGAAAATAGAATTGGATTGGATGTGTCATATTTCTTTAATAAGAACATTGACCTGCTTCTTCCGGTTACCATCGCTGCCGCTTCAGGTTATACAAATATGTATCTGAATGCTGCATCCATGGAAAGCAAAGGAATTGAACTCAGTGTTTATGCAGTTCCGGTAAAAATCAAGGAATTTCAGTGGGATATAAGATTAAATTTCACAAAAATGAAAAATCCCGTAACCGGTTTAGCCAAAGATGTTAGCTATGTGACACTTAACGGCGATACCAAAGCACAGATTAATGCTGCTGTTGGACAGGATTATGCCACCATTTACGGATTCGATTGGTATCGCGATGCCAACGGAAATGTTCTTATTAATGATGATCCAACGGATACCCATCCTGATGGATTCCCATGGACAAATAAGACCTCCACTGTACCTCTGGGTAAAGTAAATCCTGATTGGACCATGAATATATATAACACATTGACTTATAAAGGTTTTGAATTAACTGCATTAATTGATATCAAAAGTGGTGGATATGTGAACAACGGAACCAGATTCAATTTGAACTATTACGGACAAACCATTGAAACGCTTGATCGATCAACGCCTACCGTTTTCGAGGGTGTTTACGGGCATTTAGATGCAAACGGTAATGTTGTATCCACCGGCGTAGTAAATTCAACCGAAGTAATAAAAGATCAAAACTGGTACAGGGGTGAAAATAGTTTCACGAGTGGAGGTGCCGCAACACAGGCAGTTGAAGATGCAAGTTGGGTTAAGTTAAGAGAGCTTACCTTGTCTTATACCTTTAATAAAGCAATGCTTTCAAAATTGAAATTACAAGGACTTGAAGTTTATGCTACCGGAAACAATTTAATCGTATCAACTCCTTATAAAGGTGGTGATCCTGAAGTCAGTGTTTATGGAGCTACAAACGGACAAGGTTTTGATTATTTCGCAAGCCCGGCAGCTAAATCGTATCTTTTCGGTATAAAACTTACATTCTAAAATAATCAATTGTAACCTATAAAAATAAAAACATGAAAAGTTTATATAAATTAAATATAGCATTTCTGGTAATATTCACTTTGTTTATTACTGGATGTGAAAAATGGATAGATCCGAAAATGAATATTAATCCGGATGTTCCGTCAGATGTACCCATGGATTTGTTGGTTCCAACGATGGAGCTCTCAATGTCCTATCAACTTGGAGGGATCAGGGCTGTTAAAACCACCAATATTTTTATGCAGCAACTGAATGGTGTAGCTAGACAATCAGCAGGGGAAGCAAATTATATTTTAGGGCCAACTGATGTTGATGACTTATGGAGGAGATTGTATTATCAATCAATGATGGATGCCACTAAGCTTATTCAAAAAGCAGGGGAAGCAAATTCGCCACATTATGCTGGTGTTGCAAAGGTATGTTTGGCTTTGAGCCTTGGAACACTAACGAATTTATTTGGAGATTTGCCATATACTGAAGCATTTCAAGGTGATCAGGGATTAATAACCCCTGTTTATAACACACAACAAGAAATCTATGCTACAATTGATAATCTCCTGGCACAAGCAATCACCGATCTTGGTTCAACAACAAATACCACTGCACTTGCCGGGGATATTATTTACAGTAATAACAAAACATCATGGATCAAAGCAGCCAATGCAATCAGGGCAAGATATGCACTTAACAAAAAGGACTATGCAAATGCAATTACTTATGTCAACAGTTCCTTTGGTTCTTCTGATAAGTTTGTGATGAACTTTGGAACAGCAAATTCAGAAGCAGGGCCAATGTATCAGTATGCAACTGTATCGTCATATAAGAATGACATAAAAATGTGTAAAACATTTATTGATAAACTTGCAGCAACTGCCGACCCCAGATTATCCTTCTATGCTAAAGCACTAAGTGGAAAATATGTAGGAAGTCCGGCCGGTTCGGAAATTACAAGCGCATCAACACTCGGAACCTATAATAACAGTGCATCAGCACCGGTTGTGTTAAGTTCATATGCCGAAATGCAGTTTATAAAAGCAGAATGCTTACTTAAGCAAGCCTCTCCTGATGCTGCAGGAGCTGCCGCTGCCTATAAAGCCGCAGTCGCTTCATCGGTACTTGCAGTTACCGGAAACGCTAATACCACTTGGCTGAATGCTAATATCAATATTGAGGATGCTACTACTATTACACTCGAAAAAATTATCGAGCAGAAATATCTTGCGATGTATTCGACCGTGGTGCCTTACGATGATTATCGAAGAACGGGATACCCTGCGCTAACACCTGTAGCTGGTGCCGGTCCGATTCCTGCAAGGTTTCCTTATCCTCAAACTGAAATTTCATATAATCCTAATTGTCCTGTAATTGTTGACAATAATCAGAAATTATGGATTTTTCAGTAAACAATGTGTTTAGTGGATTTAATCTTGATCAAAGGTAAATGAGCCAAGTATTTAGAATATTGAAGCTTTAATTAATTTGAAGGCAGACAATCGTTCCTGAATAGCATCTGTGGCATCATTTTTTATTAATAAAAGGTTAAGAAAGCCCTATGAGTCGTTTTGATTCATAGGGCTTATTAAACGAATTTTTTTATTCATCCGCACTAACTCATTATCAGTAAAGAAATGAAAAAGCATCTCTTAATCAGTACCCTTTTTTTAATTCTTCTTTGCACAAATACGAAGGCTCAAACTAATTCCGTCAGCTCATTATTCGAAAAAGATAGCATCACGGTCGTAATAACTGATTCAGGTTTAGGTGGTCTTTCTGTTTTGGCAGAGATGGAAAAAAATATGCGTAATTCCGGGCATTTTGCAAAAATAAACTTAATTTTTGCAAATGCGCTTTTCAATGAAACCGGAGGCTACAACGCGCTTACAAATCGAAATGAAAAAGTCGAAACATTCAACAAGGTCCTAAATGGAATAAGCAAAAAATTTAATCCTGATTTGATTCTAATTGCATGCAACACCCTTTCAACAATTTATGAAGAAACCAATTTTGCGAAAACTGCCAATATCCCAATAATCGGGATTGTTGATATTGGAGTATTAGAAATAAAAAAGAAGCTGGATCAAAATGCATATTCAAAAGTGTTAATCTTTGGCACTGAAACTACCATCGAAGAAGACAGCTATCGTTCTCAACTGGTTGAACAAGGGATTTCAAATACACGGATCGTGTCACAAGCCTGCCCTCAATTGCAAAATTACATAGAGAATAATCCTTTAGGGGAGGATACGGAAATGCTTATTATGTCATATGTCGATGAAGCTCTTGCAAAGGGGCCTTATCCAAAAGATGGCATTTATGTGAGTTTAAATTGCACCCATTTTGGCTACTCGAAAAAAATATGGACTGAAGCATTTAATTATTCAGAAATTGAACCTCTGGCCATCATTAATCCGAATGTGCAAATGGCCGAGATTCTATTAAATAAAAAATTCGAAAATAGATTTAGCAATACCGCGATTGATATTCATGTAATTTCAAAAGTAAACATCAATGATGAAAGCTTAAATTCAATTTCCGGTATTCTTAAAGAACAATCAATCGCTGCTTCTTTAGCGCTGATTAGTTATCAAAAAGTATTAGACCTGTTTTAAAGTTGAAAAGCATTATTTTTGTTCATCAAACAATTGCAAATCATAAAAAGGGTGGAGCGAATGTTGAAAATTGAGAACAATAAAATCAAAAGAAAATTTCAGAAAAACAGTGTTCTGTTCACTCTGATCTTAGTATCCCTCGTTCTGATATCATATAACGTCATTAATAATTGGCACAAAAAAACCATAGCCAAAAATTCGGTTTTATGTAATGCAACCGCCAGGGAATTATTAATGATCTCCAAAGAGAACATTGAGGAATTTGGCAAGAAATCCTATTTTTCGATGGCTGAATTACCTCCAACCCAACAGGATGAAATGGATATTAAGCTTACCAAAATAACAGAAGAAATTTTAGCCGAACATATAGGTTTGGAAGGTGGATTTTATTTTAATGGCATAGATAAATTCCTGGGTTACGCTTATCCCACAAGTAGCCCACCCATACCCGTTTACGGCCCGCCTCCCCGATCATACAATATCATCAGGGAACAATGCTTAAAAAGCATTGCTCAGAATAGTTACCTTTTAGAGTTACATGGATTTGATCCTGCAGTGTTTCCATTAATGACAATCCCCGTTAGGTTTCAAAATAAAATAGTCGGGACCATTTGGGTGCGGATTCATATTGAACGGGAATTACCGCTTATTAAATTACAAAATGTGGTAAATATTGCCGCAGTTATATTAATTATTAGTTTATTATTTGTTCTTTGGTTTACTTATCAGCTTAGAGAAAATATTCAATCTATTCGCAATGAATTGGAAAAAATACATTTAAATCCAAACTATCGCTTACAAAACAGAGAAAAGTTATTTAGGGAAATTGTTTCATCCATTAATTTAACATTGGAAAAGTTAGAATCGGGAAACCATCAGCGACGCAGTTTGGAACTTAAACTCCTGCAAAGAGAAAAAATGGCATCCATTGGGCGCATTGTGGCAGGTGTTGCACATGAAGTTCGTACCCCACTGGCAATTATCAAAACCAGAATTCAAATATGGCAACAACTATTGAAAGAGCAGAAACTTTCGGGAAACAAACAAGAACTGATCACTGAAGATGCCATGGAACTTGTTGTAAATGAAACAAATCGTTTGTCAAATTTAATTAAACGGCTTTTAATATTTTCAAAGCCTATCAATAAAACAATGTTTAATATAAATCTTCTTGATCAAATAAGAGAAACGATCAATATACTCCAAATACAAAAAGAAAGTTCAAATATCGAATTTGTCATCAATGATAATGATGATCCATACATCGAAGCGGATCCAAACTCTATTCAACAGGTTTTTATTAATATCCTGGCTAATTCGATGGAGGCTATGCCGAATGGAGGGAAAATAACAATCAATATCAAATCGGTTGAAAACGATCGCTTAATGATTGAATTTATTGATACAGGGGAGGGTATTCCTGACCATATTTTTGATCGAATGTTTGAACTCTTTGTAACTTCTAAACCCTCCGGTGTTGGATTGGGCTTGCCCATCTCTTATGAAATCATAAAAGCACACAATGGAGAAATATTTTTTGAAAACATTGATCAGGGTGGTGTTAAATGCACAATTTTGTTTCCAATAAAGCAACAATTGGTTTAAAAAATAATTATGGATAACGAGAAGAAAATACTAATTGTAGATGATGAGGCTTCCATGCGTCGGAATATTGTTGACCTACTTTCGATGAAAGGATATTCACTGTTAGAAGCGAAAACAGGTGAAGAAGCCATTGATATGATCGAAAATACAACATTGGACATTTTAATTCTGGATATAAATCTGCCAAATATGAGCGGTTTAGAGGTTTTGAAGCTCACGAAAAATAATTATCCTGAATTACCATGCATCATGCTTACCGCTTATGGAACAAGTGAAAAAGCAATTGAAGCGATGAAATTGGGTGCTTTTGATTATATGGAAAAACCTTTCGAGCTGGAAGAATTTATCATGATCATCGAAAGAGCGCTTAAGCATAGCGAATTGCTTAAAGAATTAAAGCAACTGCGTTATAAGGTTTCCAGTTCTAAGTCAGAAGAGGGTTCTAAGATCATTTCGAAGAATTCAAAAATGCAGGAGATTTTTAAAACCATTGGCCGGATTTCTGCCACTGATGCTTCCGTGCTTATACAAGGTGAAAGCGGGACCGGTAAAGAACTCATAGCCGATGCCATTCAACGACATTCTCATTTAACGGATAAGCCCTATGTTAAAATTAACTGTGGTGCTTTATCTGAATCTTTGCTTGAGAGTGAAATTTTTGGCCATGAGAAAGGATCCTTCTCCGGAGCCGAATCACAACGGAAGGGGCTTTTTGAACTGGCAAATGAAGGAACGGTTTTTTTAGACGAGGTGAATAGCATGCCGCCGTCATTGCAGGTTCGTCTGCTCAGAATAATACAAGGACAATCTTTTTTCAGAGTCGGGGGTACTACACCTCTGAAGGTAAACGTGAGGATTATAGCAGCCACCAATAAGGATATTGAAGATGAAGTTAAGGCAGGAAGATTCAGGGAAGACTTGTATTATCGGCTTAATGTTGCCCGGATCAATATTCCTCCATTAAGGGATCGCCCTGATGATATTCATGTGTTGATCGACTACTTTTTCCAAAAGTATAGCCCCACTCAAAAACTGATTTTGCAGGAGGATAGTTTACAAAACATACTCGATTATCATTGGCCCGGAAATGTGCGCGAACTGGAAAATACCATTCATAGGGCATCTATCATGACGACCGATAATATTATCAGAATTGATAAACTACCTCACGAAACAAACAGACGTACCAATCTCAATGCAACGTTACAATCGTACCTAAATGATAAATATTCGTTTAAAAGTATAATTGCTGATATCGAAAAGAAGCTTTTGACCGAAGCATTAAAAATCAATAATTATAATCAATCAAAAACTGCCGACTGCTTAAAAATGAATAGAAGATTGCTTTATTCAAAGGTTAATGAACATTCAATCATCATAAAATGAAAAAGATACTTGTCCTACTCTCGGTTAGTTTGCTTTTTGGCTTTTCATACGGACAAAGCATTGAAGGCAATATTGAAGTCTATTTGAATGAAATGGTTGAAAGTTTGCCTGGTAGCAACGGTAATGATTATCAGGTTCCAACTGTGGCTCAATTAAATTCGTGGGGCAACATGATGGATGCCATTTTTGATGGGAATATTGAATCGGCGAATGGTTTGGCTGCTTCATTAAATTATCAGATTATTGATTTTCAGGATACAACAATTGCATCGAACAATCGGTTTTATGTCATAAAGGAAAATAGTTCACAGATCCATTATTGGGGTACTTACGTTATAAGTACTCATCCATTACGGAATAATTTGATTATTCAGGCACCCCATCCTGTATATGATTCACAAACCGGATATCAAGCGATATTTTGTTTTAAGAGATTAATTCCAAGGGCACTTTTTATCAGCGGAACCCACCGTTGTAATAATTCAGAATATTCGGAATGTTCGGGTACAACAACAGCTTGTGGCCCATCATCGCCTTACCGAATCTCAGACAATGCCCATAATAGTAACTCTGTTTTTCAAAAAACTACCGAAGCTTTTTTTAATGAATTTGACAATAGTGTTTTTTTACAACTTCATGGATTTGCTCAAGGCACAGGTGATCCTGATCTGATTATGAGTAATGGAACGAGGATCACTCCTTCTATCGACTATCTATCATTAATTGAAAATGCATTTTTGCAGGATGATCCAGCCATTACGTTTAAATTGGCACATATTGATCTGGACTGGACAAAATTGACAGCTTTCACAAATACCCAGGGAAGATTGATCAACAAGAGTTCAGATCCCTGCTACGAAAATGCCTCATCCTGTGATGGGAGATTTATTCATATTGAACAGGAACGTACAAAGTTCAGGAGTGATTCAACAGGTTGGTATAAAATGTATTCAGCCTTAAAAAGTGCTTTCAGTATTGATACCATTACCACGGGCATAAAAAAATATCCGGAAATGAACGAAATTAAGATTTCGCCAAACCCAAGTAATGGGTATTTTCAATTCGACCTGGAACGAGATTCAAAAGTCGTAATATATAATTGTCTGGGTGCAATCATCTATACCCGAAGCATTTCAGAACCCAACAGATTAATTGTTGATCTAAGAAACCATCCTTCTGGTATGTATTATATGCAGGTTTTGCAAGGAAATAAATGGTCAAATTCAAAGATTATGATCATTAAATAATGTCAGGGATGTGGGTAAAAATCAAGCCATCCTTTTCAGAATGGCTTGATTAAAATTATTTTCCGTATCAGGGTTAAATTTCCAGGATTTAATGTAGATCTAACCTTTCATGTATTTATACTCAATATCAGTAGGAGGTATAAGGGTTTCTTTTACAGTTCTGGGACTTGTCCAACGAAGTAAGTTTAAATAGCTTCCTGCTTTATCATTTGTGCCTGAAGCACGAGCTCCGCCAAAGGGCTGTAAGCCTACCACTGCCCCACTGGGTTTGTCGTTATAATAAAAATTTCCGGCAGCGTAACGAAGGATTCTGCATGCATTAATCGTAGCGTACTTATCATTTGAGAATATAGAACCCGTTAGCGCGTATGGTGAAGTTTCATCACAAATTTTTAAGGTTTGCTCAAACTGATCATCTTCATAAATAAAAATAGTCATTACGGGCCCAAAAATTTCTTCCTGCATGGTTTTAAAATTTGGATTGGTAGTTTCGATAATGGTCGGTTCGATGAAATAACCAACGCTTTTGTCACCCTTTCCACCAAACAATATTTTAGCATCAGGTGCTTTTTTTGCATCGTTGATATAGCCCATGATATTTTCATAAGACTTTTCATCAATCACGGCATTCATGAAATTATTCAGATCGGAAACATCCCCGAGTTTTATTGTTGAAACTTTTTCCAGGATAAACTTTTTGGTTTCCTCCCAAATGGATTTTGGAATATAACTTCTGGATGCTGCCGAACATTTTTGTCCCTGGTATTCAAAAGCACCACTCACGATGGCTGTAGCCAGTTGTTCAGGATAGGCTGAATTATGGGCGAAAATGAAGTCTTTACCTCCGGTTTCGCCTACCAATCTGGGGTACGATTTGTAAAGTTCAAGGTTTTGCCCTACCGTTTTCCAAAGTCCATTAAAAGTACCGGTTGAACCTGTAAAATGGATGCCTGCCAAATCACGATGCTTTAAAACGATATCACCAATCATCGCACCTGACCCAGGAATAAAATTAATGACTCCATCCGGTATACCGGCCTCCTTATAAATCTTCATTAAATAATAACTTGATAGCAATGAAGTGGTGGCAGGTTTCCAAACCGTTGTATTTCCCATCAGCGCGACCGATGTATTTAAATTAGCCGCAATGGCGGTAAAATTGAAAGGAGAAATGGTGAAAACAAATCCTTCGAGCGGACGGTATTCAAGTCGGTTGATATTATCTAAACCGATGGTAGGCTGATTTTCAAATATCTGTGAAACAAAATGTACATTAAACCTCAAAAAATCGATGGTTTCGCAGGCTGCATCAATTTCCGCCTGATAGGCATTTTTACCCTGGCCAAGCATGGTAGCCGCATTTAAAACGTAACGGTATTTTTTTGAAATCAATTCGGCTGCTTTCAGCATGATCGAAGCGCGTTCGACCCAGGAAGTTTCCATCCACTCTTTTTTAGCATTTAGGGCAGCTTCAATGGCAGCCTTAACATCTTCCGGCCTTGCTTTGTGATATTTTGCAATTATATGCTGGTGCTGATGCGGAGATCTGACGTTTTCTGTATTTCCTGTAAATATTTCCTTTCCGCCAATAATTAATGGGATTTCTATTTCCTGATTACTTTGTTTTTTCAGTTCTTTTAAAAGAAGTTCACGTTCTGTACTTCCGGCTAAATATGTGTATATCGGTTCGTTTTTAGGTTCTTTAAAATCAAAAATTGCGTTGTTCATTCTAATGACTTTTTATTGATGAATAATTGATGCGTTATGTTATGAAAAGCATAACGTATGCAAAATTATATATTTTAAAGTTGCTTTCGGGAAAAAACAATTAAAAATATCTCAGTTCGATCTAAGCATTTCTTATGAAACTGGTTCAGTATGTCTGAATTTTAGCCTTTTGAGCTAAAAAGACGTTAGATATTAGAAGTTAGACTCTGGATTAAAACTTCTTTTTCTAATATCTAGCGTTTAACGTCATACATCTTAATTTATTAAAAGGATTATGACTTAGGAAGTCTGTATTTTCATGCTTTCTTAAATCGCACTCACGTTAAAAATTTATCATCGAAATGATGGAGGTATGGATACTTTTCTTTCAACATTAAGATAAGTATCACATTTGAAAAATCATGGACCTAGTTCTTAATTGGATTTCTTGCTTTTGCCTCCATGGGTAAAATGCAGTTGTAAACAAAGCGATTTACCGGAGTTGGAATCCCGTATTTTTCTCCAAGTCGGACGACCGTGCCGTTCTGGTATTCAATTTCGGAGGGTTTACCTTCCCATACATCTCTGGTTAGTGAGGAAGTCGAATCGGGAGGGAATGAATCGATGAATGAAATGGTTTTATCCAAAAAGCCGGCTTCAAGTTGTATCCCAATTTTTTGTGATAATTGAAAAATTTCAGCTAATAATTCTATCATCATTTGCCTTGTTTCCTTTAACGCTCTCAATTCGCCATAGGTTGTTTTTGTAACCGCCAATAATCCGCTCACACAAATGCCAATAAATTTTTTCCAAAGTTCGGCATGGATGTCGTCGGCTATACTTGATTTTATTCCTGATTTGTCAAAGATTTCTTTTAAAACCGAAAGCCTTTCTGTTTTGATATTTGAGATCTCCCCAAAAACAACAGTTGGTGTTATCCCCAGATGATTGATGACTCCGGGGGATTCAATTTTACTGATGATCCGGCATAGACCCCCTATAATGTTTTGCCCTTTTATTTGTTCTTTTAATTCATCGATTGCCATAATTCCATTCTGCAATGGGAGAATCATGGTTTTTTCGTGAATGATCGGTTTTAATTCTATGGCTACCTCTTTAACTTGCCATGCCTTTACTGCAATAATGATGAGATCGACAGGGCCGATATTTTCGATATTGTCAGTTGCTTTTGCAGATTTAATTTCAAAATCACCTAATATGCTTTTAACAGTCAGCCCTTTTGTTTTGATGGCATTCAGATGTTTGCCTCTTGCTACAAAAGTTACGTCAAATCCGGCCTGGGCCATTTTCCCGCCAAAGTAGCCACCAACACCGCCTGTACCAATAATTGCAATTTTCATTTCATTCCTAATTTTTCATTTTTTAATAATAACATTACCGATTCGGTAAGCCTTTTAATTCTTGTTTCCGGTCGTTTAGCGTCTGCAATCCATAATACATAGTTTCTTTGATGCGAAGGTGCCAGTTTATGGAAATTAGTAAGGGCCGGTTCATGTACTGAGAAATATTCAATCATGAATTCAGGTATTTTCAATGCTTCTTTGGGGATTTTGGATTTTTCTTCAACTTTCCAATCCACTTTTCCGGTGTTTAAAAAAAGGTCTATTTTATTCAATCCGGCTTTGGTCATCAGGCCGGTTTTTATCAATTTGTTAACCCTCATTTTGTTGATGTCCGACCAGTTTTTAACATTGGTTCTGGGTGTAAATTTCCAGATATAAGTTTCTTCATCAACACTTTTTTTTGTGCTGTCAATCCATCCAAAACACAACGCTTCGTCAAGAGCTTCATCATAAGAGATGGTTTCTATCCGGGTGTGTTTTTTATAGAAAATGATCCAGATACCTTCACTTTTATTATGGTTGATCTTTAACCATTCCCTGAAATCATTTCTGGTTTTAAAGTGGATGCTTTCAAAAACTTTCATTTCTGCCGCTTAATTTTTTAAAAAATTTATAAATGTGTTTTAGTCAAATAAAATTTTATCTCTCCCCCGTTCGTAAGGTCGCTATGTTTTAAAACATTTCCTTCAATAATTTTTCCGTTAACTTCTACTTTTTCGACATAAACATTCTCCTTTTTTTGGTTAACCGTACTAATGGTTAAAGTTTTGCCGTTGTCAAGTTTTATCGTTGCTTTGTTAACCATCGGACTCCCAAGTGCATATTCATCTAAACCCGGAGTTACGGGATAAAAGCCCAGTGCACTGAAAATATACCATGCACTCATTTGTCCGGCATCATCATTCCCGCAAAGCCCGTCTTCTTTATTGCTGTACATGGTTTCCATAATCATTCTTACCCGTTCCTGAGTTTTCCATGGATCGTTGGTCCAGTTATATAAATATGGCATGTGATGCCCTGGTTCATTACCTTGTACATAGTTTCCGATAATTCCGTCGCGGGTGATATCCTCGTTCTTTTCAATAAATTTATCTTCGATCGGGGTATTAAAAATCATATCAAGATGTGCTGAAAATTTATCTTTTCCACCCATCATCGAAATCATGTTATCAATTTCATGAGGTACGTATAATCCGTAATTCCAGGCATTGCCTTCGATAAAACCCTGTCCGTGGGTATCGATCGGGCTAAATTCAGGGCGCCAGGATCCATCGGCCAGCTTGGGTCGCATATATCCAATTTCAGGATCATAAACATTCAGGTAGTTTTTGGAACGCTTTTGATATCTTGAAAAAACATCATTATTTCCGGCTTTCTGTGCAATTTGTGAAATGCACCAGTCATCGTAAGCAAATTCCAAGGTTTTGGATACGGAAGAAGAACTTTTATCTTCAGGAACATAACCTTTATTCATATAATAATCCAGTCCATCAAAATAAGGAACTGTGGAGGTGTTTTCAGATGCTCTTAAGGCCCTGTTCAAATCGATATCGGTAGTGCCTTTTACTATAGCGTCAGCTATTACCGAAACCGAATGATATCCAATCATACACCAGTTTTCGTTGGCATAA
>PHDM01000045.1:0-3496 GCA_002840985.1 Bacteroidetes bacterium HGW-Bacteroidetes-17 | reverse complement strand
GCTCCAGACAGGCAACATCTTATGCACACTCTGGTCGTGATGTGCCAACATGGATTTGATCATGTCGTTGTTGCGCTTTGGATGAATAATGTTGAACAACGGATGTAAGGCCCGATAAGTATCCCAAAGGGAGAAAATGGTATAATTTTTAAATCCATCCGACAGATAAATATTTTGATCCAAACCACGGTATGAACCATCCACATCTTCGTAAATAATGGGGCTGAGCATGCTGTGGTACATGGCTGAATAGAAAGTCTCTTTTTGTTCAATTGTTTGTGTTTCTACTGCTATTTTTGATAATTCTATATTCCACTTTTGTTGGGTTTCAGCTTTCACTTTGTCAAAATCCCACTCTGGAATTTCGGCAGTCATATTTTTTAAGGCTCCATTTGTACTGACTGAAGAAAGGGCAAATTTAATTTTAATTTGTTCGTTCTTTTCTGTCTTGAAATTGAAATAGGCACGGATATTTTTGCCGGCCATTTCTGGGAAGTTCTCAGTTTCATTAAATCGTCGATAAAAGCCATTGTATTTCATCTCATCATATTTTTTATGGCCATATTGATAAAATGGTTTCGAAAATTGCATGGCAAAATAAACGGTCCGGGTGCGGGCCCAACCGTGGGTTTGCCTGTAGCCCGTCACAAGTGAGTCGTTTTCAACCCTGACAAATGTCCAGACATTTTTATCATCGTAATTATAAATGTTTGAAATCAAATCCAAAATAATGTGAGCACTGTCTGATTCCGGAAAACTGTATTGATGGAAACCAACCCTATCAGAAGCAGTAAGTTCGGCGGTGATATTATAATCGTCTAATTGAACTTTATAATATCCGGGTTCTGCAAATTCATTTTGATGCGAAAATTGCGAATGATAACCACTCCCGGGAATGTTTGCATCGCCCGGGTCCAAATTTAATTTCCCTACGGTAGGCATGACCAAAAAGTCACCTAAATCAGAATGCCCTGTTCCACTAAAATGGGTATGACTAAACCCAAAAATGGTGGCATCGTTATATTGATAACCTGAACAATATTTATACGTGTCTGGGTTGTATTTGCCATCGATACTATAAGCCTGCTGGTTTGTTTCAGGGCTTAATTGTACCATGCCGAAAGGAGCCGTTGCCCCCGGAAAGGTGTGGCCCATATTTTTGGTGCCGATCATCGGATTTACAAATTTGATCAGGTCCAAATTCTGACCTTTGATCTCTGCTGAATTTACTTTCTCATTCGCTGAGAACTGACATGAACTTAAAACGATTGAAAGCATAATGAATGCAAATTTATTTTCCATAAGGCAAATTCGGTCTTTAATATTTAATTTTTATGCAATTTAAACAATATTGGCGATGAACACAGATCATCCCACCGCATTGCCCGCATTTCCATCTTTCGTGCTCCATTTCCACAAAATTTTCTAAACCATGTATTTTAATATTAGCAAGATTTTCAAGCATGCTCATATGGTATTTTGTCCTGTATCTTTTATCCAGTTGTTTCAACCTTTTACAAGGAAACTTTTCGCAATCGTAACAAAACTTCGACTCGGTTTTTTCAAGCAATTCGCAGTTTTTAATGATGCAATTTATACAGGACTTTGGCTTATTTGTATCATCCGCCCAACATCCTTCGCATCTGTTTTTTTCCCGAAGGTAGGCAAGACAAATTCCGCAATTCATCCCGCATGGAGCAATCAACATTGAATGCATAATGGTTATTTTTTAATGATAATTGAATTAAATTATATTTGTAGACTAACTTGAGTTTAAAATTTAAATTGATCCTTTCTTCTTTTCAACTAAAATTGCTTCGTCAATATCATGGGTTTTTTTATAATGATGATTGATGATTGAATCAAATTTAATCAGGTGCTTTTTTACAAATCTGATTTGATAATTAATTCTGATCAGTAAAATGGTGCTAACTGCTAACACAAGAAAAGAAAAGTAATTCCAAAAAGGGTTGAAGTTAAAAGTCTGTAGTAAGGCCCCTAATATTATAATAAGTAAAGGTAGTTGCAGCAAATTGAACCTTGTTTTTTTACTATTCAATTTTATGATAATCTCCTTAAAATCCTGATTTAAAAATTCCGGAAAATTTAAATTCAGACTTTCTAGTCTTTTAATGTGATTTATTAAAAGTAATTCAATAAAAGAATAAGGTGATTTAATGGAGATTGCAAAGGTCATTAATACAATAAGGCCCGACTTTTGCCATTTTGTGTTTATTGGATCTATTTGTAATATAGCGGCTAGAGAAAGAAATATCAAAAAAATGAGCATAATCATAACGACCCAATAGTCGAAACCGGCACTTAGTTTTAACCATTTTTCCCGCTTTCCTAAGTTCTTATTCTGAGGATCGTAAACCGACTTGAAACTTCTTGCTATTTTTATTCTTTCTTCAATTTGTGAATTCATTTTTTTCTTTATTTGAAATCAGGAGTTGCTCCTGTTGATTTTGTTTTAGTCCTCATTTAATTGATTTGCTAGCAAAAAGTTTTATTCCCAAAATTCTACGGCTTTTTTATAATCGTTAGTATATCCGTAATGGGCGGTAAATATATATTCTGCATAGGGTAATTTTGTAAGTAACGCGATTGATATTGTAGCTGTTTTAGTATCAATATTTGCCAGTTTATTGAATTTATCGATTTTTCCTTCTTTTAAACTAAGTGCGTCGCCAACAAATAAATATTTATCATCAATTAAATAGCACATGGCACCGAAAGTATGCCCCGGAGTTAATATTCCCTGAATTTTCCAGTTACCAATATTGAAAATTTGTTGATCCTCAATAAGGGTATATTCTTCAGTATCAATGGTATTTCCGAAAAATAAGAATCGGGACTTTTCTCCGGTAAGGAGTTGTTCTTCCTGTTTTGAAAGATAGACTTCAGCATTTTTAAATAAACTCAGGGCAGCCACATGGTCCGCATCGGTATGGGTCAATAGCACTACCGTAACTTGGTCAGGTTCAATATTCAATTTTTTTAATTCTTCCGAGATCACATCTAAATTGTTTCCGGCATCTATTGCGATGTACGAGGCACTGTCTTTTATCAGGTACATATTTGTGAACGAATCCTGAATCGAATAAATGTTTGATATTATTTCTTTCGTTTCGGTTGGAGTCATTTTTTTGATTTCTGATTTTGCTTTGAGCATGTACCCAACAAAGAAAATCACAATTAAAGCAATCAGGATCCCTATTCCTAAGAGCATTCTTTTTAAGATTTTTTTCATGGTTTTTGGTTTTAGGTGAAAACAAGCAAACTGAAGACTCAAATTAAAAAATTAAACAATATTATTTTTAAGTTTTTTTTGATCTTTTTTTAAACCAGATTTTAGGATTAAGGCGGGATTTATATTTCTGAAATAATTCCTTTCCGACCAAAAGTCCCCCGGACCAAAACAAAACTTCAGCCGAGATGAAGACAATAGTTGTAAAGGTTAACTTTTGATTATTTTCTATATTTAGAAAAGGGA
>PHDM01000044.1 GCA_002840985.1 Bacteroidetes bacterium HGW-Bacteroidetes-17 | reverse complement strand
GCGATCCATAAAAAATATGGAGGGGTTGTTCCAGAATTGGCATCACGTGCTCATCAACAAAATATTATTCCTGTAATTGACAGTGCTTTACAGGAAGCAAATATAAATAAAAATCAGCTTCATGCCATTGCTTTTACAAGGGGACCGGGATTATTAGGCTCTCTTCTCGTTGGAAGTTCGTTTGCAAAATCATTTTCTTTGGGTTTGGGTATTCCATTGATTGAAGTGGACCATTTACAAGCCCATATTCTGGCTCACTTTATTCAAGATAATCCTGACGATAAAATCCCCAAATTTCCATTTTTATGCCTTACCGTTTCGGGCGGACATACGCAAATTGTGCTGGTAAAAGATCATTTTGACATGACGATCATTGGTCAAACTATTGATGATGCTGCCGGTGAAGCTTTTGATAAAGCAGCCAAAATACTGGGACTCCCCTATCCGGGCGGTCCGCTGGTTGATAAGTACGCAAAATTGGGGAACCCGGGAAGCTTTCATTTTCCGGAACCCAGCATGCCTGATTACGATTATAGTTTTAGCGGTTTGAAGACTTCATTTTTATATAAAATCCGCGATGAGCTTAAATTAAATCCAAATTTTATTGAAGAAAACCGTGACAACTTATGTGCCTCCATTCAAAAAACCATTGTTCAGGTATTGATTAAAAAACTTGAAATTGCGGCCAAAGAATTAGGGATATCAGAAATTGCCATTGCAGGAGGTGTTTCGGCAAATTCACAGCTTCGACAGACTTTACTTGACAATCAGGAAAAGCTTGGCTGGAATGTTTTTATTCCAAAATTCGCGTATACTACCGATAATGCAGCGATGATAGCCATAACAGGGTATTTAAAGTATCTCAAGCAAGAGTTTACAGATTTTGAGGCAACGTCTTATGCCCGAAAAGATTCTGGGATTTAAGGATCAATCTCTGCAAAACAATCCTTATTGAACTTGGTCAATAATTTATTTTCCCGATCGTAATGATAGTAAGCATTCGGGATTTTACCTTTAGGCAAATTATTCTGAATATGATGATTGAGCATATAATCGTATAAGTTAATGGCATTATGTCTGGCTGTAAGTGCGAGAAACTCGTACAAATCAAATTGGGACATTGGTTGGATGTTAAATCTGAATGCACCATTTTGAAATGCCGGATTATCAAAATCGTAATCGTACCAACCATCAACATTATCAGTAACATAATAGCTGGAAAATAACATGGGATAAATCTCAGTGGAATCAGCTTTTGACAATTCATACCATGAATTAACATTAATGGAATTTACCCTGATCTGCTTCATGCTACTCACATAATCGATACTTTTTGATCTTTGTACCTTATCTAACTTGTATCCTAAATCTTTGGGAACAATCTCTTGGGTAGTTTCTTCTAATTGAATCTGAGCTAATTTAAAGAAATATATACGTTTGCCTGTATTATTTATTTTTTTATAATCATCTGGATTATAAACCTTAATACCATATAATACCATTTCTTTAATGAAATTATTTTCAGCATATTTTAAAAAGACTGAATCAATGATATTTTGAAGGTATTGACTTTTAAAATAAAGCAGAGAATCAATAACATCATCACTCAAAAACTCTTTATCCTGAAGCGAATTGGTGTTTAAATTAGTTTTAACAATGTATTTGGGGAAAGTTAATACGATGGAAATCTTATCCTTATTTTTAATGTATTTACTTGCAATTTTCCTTTCTAAGCTGCATGAAATTAAAATCGGAATAACTAAAATTAATAAGAGGCAACTCTTGGTAATATCAATTCGCATAATCAGCTTTTAAGAACAAATTATTGGTAAAAAGATTTACAATTCTTCAGTCAATATTTTCTGTTAACAACCCTTTAAAATATTACCAAACAATATGCCATCATAAACAGAAAATCATAAAATGAAAGTTTTTTATCAACCATACCAAAATTTGCAAACCAGAGATATTTTCTACGTGAAATTATCGATCATACGTAATTTTTAATAATTACTGTTTATTTTCAGGATCCATTTCGGTAAACCCATCATAATAGAAAGGTTGTATCCTCTTTTCTTCGCGATCATAATGAAAATAAAATTTGGGGCCTTGATCTTTGGGCAGATGATCCTGTACATAAATATTTAGCAAATAATCGTAAAAATTAGAGGCATATTTTTTCCCTGCATTTTCAGCTAGTTCATATATTTTAGGGAGGGCCAATGTATCCCTCCTATAAAAAAAAGTGATGGAATCATTTTTCTCAGATTTTACATAGGCCCCATTAATACTATCACAAACAAAATAGCTTGAATACAAGATGGGATAACGCTCATCATGAACTCTATTTCTGCTTAGCTCAAACCATGAATTAAGATTAATTGCATCTAGCTCTAAGTAGCATTTATAATTCAAACCATCAATAATATCTTCAGCCGAATCTTGAAGAATATATTCTTCAAGCTGCATTTGGGCAAGATTTATCACATATGAACTATCATGTAAATTCATGAATTCATTAATCTGGTCATATTCGTAAACATTTATTCCATAATTATTTAACTCTTTAATCATGCTTTGCTTACATTTCGAAATAAAAACAGAATCGTCGATGTATTGAAGAAATAAACTTTTATTCATTAAGAACGAATCAATGTCGGCAAATAGCAGGCTATCTTTTGCAGGCATGCGATATGCTTTCAAGTTTAGTTTACTTAGCTCAGTAGGAAAATATAATAAAATAGATTTTTTGTCTTTTGTTTTCACATAACTCTTAGCAATCTTTCTTTCAAGAGAGCATGAGAGTATAAAAAAACTTAAAAGTAATAGAACAAATAATTTAAAGGGCCGGTTTTGCAAGTTTGCCATATAAAAGCAATTTAAAAATTCATCAATACATTATATTTTTAAACCTTTTCTGAATGCAGTTCTGCACCAATTTCCATGCCTTGATTTAGTTTAAGTTTATGATACAATATTACTAGGGGAGTATATTAATATCTAAAACCAAAATGTTTACAGCCTAATTAATTTTTGGGGTCAATTTCGGTAAACCCATCATAATAGTATGTTTGCAAGCTCTTCATTCTACGGTCATAATGAAAATAAAAGACAGGGCCTTGATTTTTAGGGAGGTGATCCTGAACATAAATATTTAACAAGTAATCGTAGAAATTAATAGCATATTTTTTCCCTGCAAGTTCGGCTAAATTGTAGACATCGGCTACTTGCATGGTATCAAGTTTATAGCGATAATTTACCTCTCCAATAGAATTTGACTGTCTGAACTCTCCTTGCAAATCATCATAAATAAAATAACTTGAATAGAGTACCGGATATTTTTCATTGGGTATTTGATTTCTTTCCAGTTCAAACCAGGAATTCAAATTAACGGCGTTTAAATCAACGTCACCGGAATAATAACGACCATCAATTTCAGCTTCTACCATTTCGGTATGCACATATTCTTCAAGTTGCATTTGTGCCAGGTTAATTACATAAGAGCTGTCGTTCCGATCCATAAATTCATCAATCTGATCAGAACTATAAACCATGAAACCATGTGCAACTAGCTCATTAACCATACTTTGCCAACATTTAGCCAAAAAAAGAGAATCATTTATATACTTTAAAAATAAGCTGCTGTCCATTAAAAATGAATCATGATTTAGCATCCGCAGACTATCATCCGCAAGGGCCTGATAGGTTTTTAAGTTCGTCTTGAATAATTCGGTTGGAAAAAAAACCAAAACCGATTTTTTCTCTTTAGCTTTAACATAGTTTTTAGCTATTTTTCTTTCAAGTGAACAAGAAGTAAGAATGGTAATTAGAAGGAATAATCCTAAAATAGTATGTGGTTTGATTCTCATAATTCACATTTTGACGAATAATCTAGAAAAATAGCAGTAAAAAACCTGATAAACAATTTATTTTGCAAGTAGTTTTTTACCAAATGCCATGCCATATTCTTCTGCCTTTTTCAATTCCTCTTCAGTGGGGGTAAATTTCACAAAAAGCCCTGCTTCAAAATAATCAAGCTTCAAATTTTCAAGATTTGTTTTAATTAGCTCCTTACCTTCACCACTCCATCCGTAGCTTCCGAATCCACCGGCAAGTTTAGATTTATCACGTATCGGACTGATAACCGCGAATAATTTATAAATGGGTAACAGAATATTTTGATTGATGGTTGGACAACCCACAATGATCCCCCGGCTATTTGCTATTTTGGCATCTAATTCGCCTATGGGTGTGGATTCAACATCCATTACGTCCACTTCAATTTCACCTGCCATCCTGATACCTTTGGCGATGCTTTCGGCCAATATTCCGGTTTTATGATACGCTGATACATAAGGGATAAAAACACGATTTGAATCAGGTTCCTGAATGGCAATTTTTGCAATTTCTTCCGAAAGGTCGACATACTTTTTCCAATGGCTGCGAAGAATTGGACCGTGACCCGTACAAATAGCGTTAATACTTAATGGCCTGATTTTATCAATGGCTTTGAGCATATATTTACTAAATGGCTTTAAGATCACATCAAAATAATAACGAAATGCATCATCAAAATCACCTACTTGATCATCAAACATTTCATCATCACAATAATGCGAACCAAATGAATCGCAGGTAAACAACAATTGGTCCTCAACCAAATAGGTATAAATTGAATCGGGCCAATGAAGATTTGGTGCACCGATAAAATTCAAGGTTTTATTACCAAGATCCAGGCTCTGACCATCCTTAACAATCAGGTGAGGAAATTCAATTCCCATTAAATCCTTTAAATACCTGATCGCATTTCCACTACCTACAACCTTGGCCTTGGGTGCAATTTTAAGTAAGTTTTTTAAATTCCCCGAATGGTCAGGTTCGGTATGATTTACAATGATGTATTCAATTTCATCAGGGTCTACGACTTCTTTTATTTTTGCCAGATAAACATCCCAAAATTTTTCCTTTGCAGTTTCAACAATTGTTTTTTTCTCGGCATTAATAAAATACGAATTATAAGTTGTCCCGTATTTGGTTTCCATAACAACATCGAAGGTAACGATATCGAAGTCCAATACACCAATCCATTTTACATCCTTGCTAACATTCAGTATCTTCTTATCTTTCATCTCTATTAGTACAATTTTTTATAATTCCAGCGACATTTGCAAATTTGGATCTTCCGGTTTATTGTTATCAGCTTTTTTCTCGGTTTTAGAAGGTGTTGGGTCATCGTTTAAGGTCCCATTCAGGCTATCTTGTTCCTCTTCTGTTTCATCCATTTCTTCATCATCCGATTCTTCATTGTCCAACGTCTCTATTTCATCTTCAGGAAACTCATAAGGATCGGGTTCAAGCCAATTAAACGTCTTTATGGTATAATTTGAAATCCTCTTGCCTTTTGCTTTATAACTCTTCACTCCAATAAACTCATCCAACTTTATGATCTCATTGGGAAGTTCCTTCAAATTCGCTTTGCTATCGTAAATCACTTCAATAATGGGCAAATAATCAAAACTTAAGTCGATTAGTTTAGTATCCGGGTGTTCAGGAATGAATTCAATTTTTTTACTCCCATTTGATGAAGGTTCAACGGTAAATCTTTTGATATAAGTTTTTCCCTGCTCAGCATCATAATAAATGGCCGATATAATTTTATGTTCATCAAATTTGCCAATGTGGATCATGTCCTCATCAAAATGGCTTGAAAGATCGTAATTCATCAATCTATAATAGCCTGATTGCATGATGGTAATTATTTTGTCCTCCCCTTTAAAAGCACCTAAATAAATGCCTCTTTCATCCGAATTCAATCTTTTAACGGTATCGTCGTACCAAATATCCCTAGCCCCCAAGGTGGAAATACCTTCGTCTCTTTTGACAATAGATTTTATGGCGTGTTTTGTGAGAATGTTCCCCTGTGAACTTCTGCCTTTTATCGCTAATTCAGTAAAATCATAGTCGAACGATAATTTTTTAAGACGAGGCTTGGGTCGGAGATATACTTTAATCGATTCGGCCTCCCCATTCGGATTTGCCGAAAAATACAATACTTTTGAATCCTCCTTACCTTTTGTGAGCGAGTATTCTTTATCCCTGGTAACACCTAAAACAGAAAAGCGCTTAACATAAACACTTCCTTTTCGTCCATCACGGTAAAGCATATTATAAACCGTTCGGTCGTCGTTCTTGCGGAAGATATCCACATGAATAACGTCCTTTCCAACAAACACTTTAGGTGCAACTTTGGTGACTAAAAACGTACCATCTGCTCTAAATGCAATGAGGTCGTCAATATCCGAACAGTCACAAACAAAGTTATCCTTGCGCAAACTCGTCCCGGCAAAACCTTCTTCAGCATTAAAATACAAGCGTTGGGTAGCGGCAGCAACCATGGTTGCCTGTATGGTGTCAAAGTTTCTTATTTCGGTTTTTCGTTCTTTACCGGCGGCGTATTTCTTTTTTATCTGACGATAATAATTAATCGCGTAATCGATTAAATTCGCCAGATGATTGTTCACTTCTTCAATATCTGCTTCAATACCCCTGATCATTTCATCGGCTTTTAATGAACTGAATTTTGATATCCGCTTGATTCTAATTTCAGTTAATCTGATAATGTCATCAGTTGTAATTTCCCGTTTAAAAACATTTTTAAAAGGTTCTAATCCTTCATCAATGGCCTCTAAAACAGCTTCCCATGTCGTACATTTTTCGATTAGAATATAAATGCGTTCCTGAATGAATATTTTTTCGAGAGAAGAAAAGTGCCACTGTTCTTCAAGTTCTGAAAGTTTGATTTCCAATTCTTTTTTAAGCAGTTGAACAGAATTATCGGCAGAGGTTCTGAGCATATCTTTTACTCCCCGGAACTCAGGCTTCCCATCTCTGATGGTGCATGAATTTGGAGAAATCGGGATCTCACAATTGGTAAATGCATACAAAGCATCAATTGTTTGATCGGGCGAAACCCCTGGAGCCAGATGAATTAAAATCTCAACATTTTCAGCCGTATTATCATCAATTTTCCTGATTTTGATCTTGCCCTTATCATTAGCGGCAATGATTGAATCAATAAGCGTAGTGGTATTTGTTGAGAAAGGGATTTCCGTAATTACCAGTGTTTTTTTATCAAGCTGCACGATCTTCGCCCTTACCCTCACTTTGCCACCTCTCAGTCCATCATTATATTTGGAGAAATCGGCCAGGCCGCCTGTGAGGAAATCCGGGTAAATTTCAAAATCTTTGTCTTGCAGATAAGCAATGCAAGCGTCAATCAATTCGATGAAGTTATGCGGTAAAATTTTTGAGGCCAAACCAACGGCAATTCCTTCTACTCCCTGAGCGAGTAATAAAGGGAATTTTACCGGAAGAGCGATGGGTTCTTTATTTCTACCGTCGTAAGATGCTTTCCAATTGGTTGTTTTCGGATTGAATACAACATCAAGCGCAAATTTTGATAAACGGGCTTCAATATAACGGGGGGCCGCAGAACTATCCCCGGTCAGAATATTTCCCCAGTTTCCCTGAGTATCTATCAATAATTCCTTCTGACCAAGCTGCACGAGTGCATCACCAATGGAAGCATCACCATGTGGATGATATTTCATGGTATGCCCAATGATATTTGCAACTTTGTTATAACGCCCGTCATCCAGTTCTTTCATGGCGTGTAAAATCCTTCGCTGAACAGGTTTCAATCCATCAAAAATATCCGGAACGGCCCTTTCCTGGATAACATAGGATGCATAATCCAAAAACCATGCTTCGTACATCCCTGACAGGTGCATTGTTTTATGCACCTCACTGGAAGGAATTTCATTTTCCAGGGCTTGTCCTAATTCATCGTTTATGTTTTCTATTTCATCCATTTACAAGCAGGGTATTAATCAAACTCAGTCAAGCATATTCAAATTAAAACTTAAAAGGCAATCATCATTTTATTGGCAAGATTCGATAGTTCCTTTAAGTTTTTGTAATGTGCACATTAATTTTCTTTTAAAATATAATCATCATACTCAATTTCGAATCGTAATTTGTGTTTTGATTCTTCCTGGGCCAATGAGAGGAAAATGTTTTTCAGGCTTTCGTTAGGTGCCTTAGCGGCAAGATTTGTGTATAGTTTGAATGCAGCTTTTTCTTTTTTCATGGCGACAACCAATGCATCTTGATACGACATCTTTGGAGATACCTGAACATCAACCAAATAATCAGCAATTTTCAAATCATGAATCTTCTCACTTTTTAATTCAAACGAACCTTCATCCTGGATTTTTATCAACCGTGATTTATGGTTCATTTCCTCTTTGGCAAACTGCTGGAATACAGCTTTCATTTCCGTATTTTTTGATTGATCTGCCAGGTTAGAATAAAATTCAACCGCATCCTGTTCCGAAGCAATTGCAAATTCTAAAATTTCGTTAATCGATTTGAATTCTTCCATCAACTTAATTATTAATCAAATTATTTTTTATTGCTACAAATATAAAAATTTATCCTCGATAAATTCTTTATATCCGCTACTTAAGCTAAATTATATTAACAAATTTTATTAAAAAAACGGATAGGGACATTGTTCTCAAATCTAAGACAAAAAGCTCCTACTCCAATGAAGGAGCAGGAGCTTTAACCTAACCTAATTAATCTATTTAAACGATTCCCTGATCCAACATTGCGTTGGCTACCTTAAGAAAACCGGCAATATTCGCACCTTTAACGTAATTGATGTAACCATCACTTTCGGTACCATTTTTAACACATGCATTATGAATATTAATCATAATATTGTGCAAACGCTCATCAACCTCTTTAGCTGACCAGTTAATTTTCATTGAGTTTTGCGACATCTCCAAACCTGAAGTGGCAACACCACCGGCATTAACTGCTTTACCAGGACCAAATAACACTTTATTGTCATGGAAAACTTCAACAGCTTCAGGAGTAGACGGCATATTAGCACCTTCTGCTACGCACATCACCCCATTTTTAACCAATGCAAGTGCATCTTCTTTATTTAATTCATTTTGAGTAGCACAAGGCATTGCAACATCACATTTTACTTCCCAGGGATGTTTTCCCTGAACAAAGATTGCATTAGGAAACTCATAAGAATAAGGCTTAACGATATCCTGGTTTGAAGCTCTTAGTTCCAGTAAGTAATCAATTTTTTCGCCTGAGATACCATCTTTATCATAAATGTATCCATCAGGACCTGAAATGGTAACAACTTTAGCCCCCAATTCGGTAGCTTTTCGTGCAGCACCCCATGCTACGTTTCCAAAACCTGAAAGTGCAACAATTTTACCCTTTAATGAATCATTTTTGGTTGCAAGCATTTCCTTGGCAAAGTAAACAGCACCAAATCCAGTTGCTTCCGGACGTACAAGACTACCGCCCCAATTAATTCCTTTACCTGTAAGAACTCCTGTATGTTCACGGGCCAGTTTTTTATACATTCCGTATAAAAATCCAATTTCCCTACCACCAACACCAATATCACCGGCCGGTACATCGGTATCAGGGCCAATTGAATGCCATAATTCAAGCATGAATGCCTGACAAAAACGCATAATCTCTGCATCTGATTTTCCTTTAGGATCAAAATCAGAACCACCTTTGCCACCGCCCATAGGAAGTGTTGTTAAGCTGTTTTTGAAAATTTGTTCGAAACCTAAAAATTTAAGAATGCTCAGATTCACACTTGGGTGAAACCTTAACCCACCTTTGTATGGTCCAATTGCATTGTTAAATTGAATACGATAACCTAAGTTAACGACAACTCTGCCATCATCAGTAACCCATGGCACCTTAAATGAGAAAATACGGTCCGGTTCAATAATACGTTCTATGATACCGGCAGATTCAAACTGAGGGTTCTCATTAACCACGTCTTCAATTGATTCTAATACTTCTCGAACAGCTTGCAAATATTCCTTTTCTCCCGGATGCTTTTGCTCAAGGCCATTCATTATTTTTTCAAGATCCATCTTAAATAAGTTTTAATTTATATTTAGATCAGTAATTAAATTTATTGATTTAATTATTATTGTTTATTAATTAACAGCGCAAAGTTACACTTAATTATTTATACTAAACAAACAATTATGGTAATATTTTAAAAATAATCTTTGATATCCAATCTTGTTCTTTACTCTTTTAAAATTCAATCTAAAGTGTTGTTCTAATTAGTACGGAAAATATTGCATAATACATTGTATATCAGCAAAATTTATATTCAATAAGCAATCCTGACAATTTTAAATTCTTATTTTTATATCCTACTTCAAACATCCTAAATTGACTGACATTTATCAATAAATTGATTTAATTTAATATTGGCGAAAGTTTAACTTTTTGCAAAAGATAATTATTGAACTTTATAATTTGCCAATCTGTATTTTCATAACCGTCCGTACGATTATTCTTCCTGAATTTAATAGCAGGTCCAATAAGTTTTGGATTATAATACCCGATACATTCTTCGAAATCGGTTCCAAATTTCATGAGTGCATTAAAAAAATACCAACTAATATCAAATCCAATAAATGCATAATTTTCCGGTTCAGATAAAAATTCATTCCGGAATCGTCTAATAAAAGATATTACATTTTGATCCTTGTAATCGACAAAACTTGAGCTCAAAAAATGAACATTTAAGTTCTTGTAGATTTCATTATCCATATTTTCGAAGATTTCCCAATTGGGGATCCCAATGATCGTAACAGGGAATGAATCACATAATATGTTCAATTTTGTGAGCACATCTAACACAAAAACATTATCCTCAGAGTTTATGATGGCCACGTTATTTCTATATACAGAAACTTGTTTCTCAAACGGCTTAAGGCTGTCAATACCATAATGTATAGTGGTTATTACATTGGGAAACGAGGTACTATCTTTTAGCGCAAATTCTAGCCTGTTTGTGTTTAATCGCATTCCTTCTAAGGTAATAAAAGGATTAACTTTCTTTTCATTTATTGAAAGATCATCAGTTGCCTTCTCGATTGCTAAATTATAAATATCGGTATTTGAAATTTTGTATTCATTAGGAATGACCCCTTTCAGCACTCTTGCGTATTCACTCAATAGACCGGAATTTTGATCGGTTTGATGATCAATGAGAAATATCTTGGCATCCTTATAATACTGATTAACTAAATTTTTAACATTTTCAATCTGATAATTGCTTGTAGGTTGGTATTTAAAAACCTGAGAATTGTTATTAACAATATCTGATCGCTGCGATAGCGGATTGATGATTGGAATATGAAAATTTTTAGCAAATGTTGACGCATACCTGAAAATATCTGTAAAGAAAGGACCAATGATCAAATCCATATTTTGTAGTTCCTCTTGTTGAAACACTTTCATGGCTTTAGCGATATCTTCATTTACATCGTAAACGTATAAGTCGATTTTTAAGCCTTTACTTTTCAGCGAATCAACAGCCATTAAAGCTCCATAGTAAAACTGTATGAAGCGAAATGGGTTTTTCGAACTCTCACTAAGTTGTTGAAGCTGACTTTGAAGGTTATCAGAATCAAATTGAAGGGTTTCTGTTTCTTCAAGATAGAGCGGAATCATCAGGGCGACTTTATAAGTTTTTAATAGATTCCTGCCATCTGAGTAACATTTCAAACTATCACGATTTACCGATGTTTCGGCAACAACTTCTTCCGGAACCGAAACTTCTTCAACTTTTGGAACTATACTCTCGTAAGGGATTGGTATTTTGATACTCTGACCAGACTGAACGCGGTTTCTGGCATTCGGATTTAATTTCTGTACGCTTTCATAACTGACATCATAAAAATCTGCAATTTTTGAAAGTCGATCTCTTTCGGTTACTTTATGATAAATGTAGGTTACATCATTCTTTTTTCGTGGAATAAGTATTGTTTTACCGGCAGGGAATTGATCCCCCAATCCTCGATTTAATTTTTTTATTTCATCAATACTGACCCTGAATTTGATGGCAAGGCGATACAAATTATCTCCGGGTTTGATGACATAGCTAATATTCTGATCCTCTTTTCTTTCATTCGCGGCAGAGGCGGGAGAAGGAGTGTCTTTTTCGGAATCTTTCAATTCTTTTGGTTTTGAATCAACCGGTATTTTAATATATTGTCCTGTTTTCAATGGTTCTGACAAAGCCTTATTGGTTGATTTTAATTCCTCGACCGGTACATTGTAAATAGAAGCAATTTTTTTGAAGTCTTCTCCTTGTTTAGTAATGTGATAAAAGAATTCGGTTTTACCTTTTGTGTAAGATTCCAACACAAGCGTATCCCTGCTCTTAATGGGTATCTTGAGCTCTTGCCCAATTGATAAGCCCTTTTTGGATGAAGGGTTCTCAAAAATAATCTCATCCATGGAAACCTCATAAACTTTTGATAAAGAATAAAGGGTTTGTCCATGTTCTACACGATGAATATAGAATTGTTTACCGTTAATGCTTTTAATAATCTCAGACTTATGAACGGGTACAGGTTGTTGACCAAATGAATGATCAATTCCTACGGAAAATAAAATAAAGATTAAAATTATCTGATTTCTCACTATCTAAGTTTTGAATATTTCAAATTACAATGAATGATTGATTAACGCTTTCGGGTTTTATAAATTGTTTATTCCCATTCAATCGTTGCAGGAGGTTTTGAGCTAATGTCGTACACCACCCTGTTTACACCCTTAACTTTATTAATGATTTCGTTCGAAATTTTAGCTAAAAACTCATAGGGCAGATGCGACCAATCTGCCGTCATTCCATCTGTTGAACCAACGGCTCTTAGTGCCACTACACTTTCATAGGTTCTTTCATCTCCCATAACCCCAACGGATTGGATGGGCAATAATATAGCTCCGGCTTGCCATATAGTATGGTAAAGATTATGCTTTTTCAACCCTTCAATATAGAGATAATCAACCTCTTGTAAAACCCTGACTTTTTCGGCTGTAATTTCACCCAAAATCCGTATTCCCAATCCCGGACCGGGGAATGGATGCCTGCCCAAAATACTGTCATCCATCCCAAGAGCTTTGCCAATTTTCCTGACTTCATCCTTAAATAAAGTATTCAATGGCTCAACAATTTTCAATTTCATAAAGTCGGGCAACCCACCTACATTATGATGCGATTTAATAGTGGCAGATGGTCCGTTTACAGAAACCGATTCAATAACATCGGGGTAAATTGTTCCTTGCGCCAACCATTTAACATCTTCTATTTTATGTGCCTCCTGGTCAAAAACATCAATAAAAGTACTTCCAATTATTTTTCGCTTCGCTTCCGGTTCACTCACCCCTGCTAAATTATTGAGGAAACGATCCTTAGCGTCTACCCCTTTAATGTTTAGGCCCATATATTTGTATTGTTCAAGCACTTCCTCAAACTCATTTTTCCTCAATAAGCCATTATCAACAAAAATACAATGAAGATTTGTGCCGATTGCTTTATGTAAAAGAACAGCTGCAACAGATGAGTCAACACCTCCGGATAAACCCAAAACTACTTTATCATCAGCTAATTTCTTTTTCAGATGATTGATGGTCGTTTCGATGAAAGAATCGGGAGTCCATGACCCTTTACAACCACAAATATCGATAATGTAGTTTTTTAAAAGCTCTTTGCCTTGCTCTGAATGATACACCTCTGGATGAAATTGTATGCCATAGGTTTGCTCACCATCAACCTGATAACCTGCTACTTCAACATCATTGGTACTGGTGATTACTTTAAAGTTTTTAGGCATGGATAAAATGGTATCTCCATGCGACATCCAAACCTGGCTCCCAAGGGTCAAGTTTTTTAAAAGCGCATTGCCTTTATCTATAAAGCCTAAATTTGCCCTCCCATATTCCCTCACTTCCGAGCGCATCAATTTTCCACCTTCTGCCTTCGCCAAATATTGTGCACCATAGCAAACACCTAATAATGGATAAGCTCCCCTGATTTTTGATAAATCTGGATTTGGTGCATCTTCGTCCATTACCGAATATGGACTACCCGACAATACCACCCCCTTTACATTTTCCGAAAACTTTGGAATTTTATTAAATGGATGTATCTCGCAATAAACATTTAATTCCCTGACCCTACGTGCAATAAGCTGTGTATATTGCGATCCAAAGTCTAAAATAATAATGGTTTCTTCCATGCTGCAAAGATATTTATTTTTTGCTAGAAACTTTAATTAGAAATGAACAGAATCAGAATTAACCTGTATGAAATTTTCATGCTTTAATTAAATCGTAAATTATGTTGTAATTTAGTATGATAATTAAAAACAGAATGGCTAAAAGAAAATTTTCACGTAAGAAAAGTAAGAAAAAAACCAGCTCAAGTAGCGTAAAATATATCAGCATTATTTTATTATTACTGATTCTAATCGTAGTATTGGGCTACCTGAGTTATAAAGGGTGGAACTCAAAACAAAGGACTAATTTGCAACCCTTATCGACTGTAGTAAGTACCTCAATGGGTCCCGTAGAATATTTTAGCAAAGGCGAAGGTCAAGTAATCCTATTGTCGCATATGGAAGGATCAGGAGCAGATAATCTTAAACTTTTTGATGGATTAACTGCTGCCGGATTTAGACTAATTTGTCCTTCACGACCGGGGTATTTAAATACTCCCTTGAATGAAAATGCTACGTATGCTTATCAAGCCGAGTTATTTTCCGTACTATTGAAGCAGTTAAACATCAACGAAAAAGTAATCGTTATGGGTATTTCGGCAGGCGGGCCGACAGCGATTGAATTTGCAAAAAAATATCCTGAAAAATCAAAAGCATTAATACTGATCAATGCAGCAACGGATAAAATCGATTCAACGGCGAATTTGACTGACGCTTTGAGATTAAAATCAATCCCATTTTTGGATGAAAAATCAGATATCGCTTCCTGGTTGGTTTACAATCTTGCCAAATACAATACACGAAAAGTTATTACTTCTTTATTAGAGAAAAACAGTAAATACGCTCCGGCAGACAGAGAAATGAAAGTTGCAGAATTAGTAAATCTGGCAGGTGCGAAAGAGGATTTATTGAGATACCTGGAAAGTGTTTCAATTTACAGCAAACGATCAGAAGGATTAAATAATGATTTGAATAATTTAGCTACTTATAAACCCGGAAGTGGAAAAATAAGAATCCCTGTACTCATTATTCATAGTAAAACCGACAATGTAATTGAGTTTTCTAAAGCCGAAAAATTTAAAAAGACTGCTGATAATGCAGAATTATATTCGTATGAAGGGAATGGTCATGCAATTTGGCTTGAAGAAGACCTGAAAAACATCACTGCAAAAACCATTGAGTTTATAAAAAACAGCAAGGAGGTCATCCCTTATGAAATTGGCATCGCCGGTACCACATGGGTAAACAAATCGGATGGAGCCCTTTTACAGATAAAAAGTGATGGAAATTTCAATCTTGATTTTCCCTCAGTGGATGAAAAGAAATTTTATCAGGGAAAGGCAATCGTTGTTGACGATCAGATCAGTTTTACATATAACCCGGGTAATGAAACCTGTGCAAACATTGCCGGTATTTATAGGTTTGTTTTAAATGATGGCAATCTGGAATTAAAAGCCCTGAACGATGACTGTAAAATGCGTAAGCAACATTTTGCGAAGGGCTGGTTTAAAATTGATTGATTAAAGAAAATCCTGAAAGTTGACTATCCCTATGGCAAGCCAAGGTATGCTTGCCTGAAGGCAGGCACGTTTTGTCAACTTTATTTCTGGAAACTGAAAATCGAATTTTCTTTTATTAACCCTTCTGCCTTCGGCATCTCCCGTATAAGTAGGGGAGAAAATTTGAAAACCCCGACGCAAACATAGAGGAACTATAAGATTAGTATTCAATTTCTGCCTCATAAACTGCTGTATTATCTTTCGCATCTTTAACTTCCAACCTGAATTGGTTCTTTCCTTTTTTCATCCTGTCATCAATCTGATAGCTCAATTTATCATTTTTAGGATCATAATCCATCAAGATCCATTGATTGTTTAATGTTGCGCGATATGATCGAATGCCTGACAGTTCATCCTTAATCAGGAAATTTATAAAACGGAATGTTGCAATATTTTTCCCATTATGAATATTCAAAGGAGTTATTTTAGGCCGGATTGTATCAACAACTACCATAAAATTGCCGAAATTTGATGCTTTTCCAACCACAAAGCCATCAGTGAAAAATCCACCAACAGCCTTCACTCCGTCCTTATTTAATTGAGCGATCAATGCTTTTCCATGTAGCTGTTTAGGTAGCTTATTCGCGGCCATTTTAATTTCATAAGATTTATGTACCGGAAAATTTTCAGTATGAATTTTATGAAGTGCTGAATACGATCCTTTTGGTGCTTTATCCTTTTGATAGTCAAATTTAAAAGAGCGATAGAAAGTGCCTTTGTCGAAATCCAACTTGATACTGTCTGTTTCGAATTTATTTTCTGAATTGTAAACAAACCAACCTTCCTTATCTGTTACTTCATCTTCATTACTTTTTTTAGGAGGATTGGATTTAAGAACCCCTGTAAGCTGTGAGATATTGCCAGCCGCATCTTTCAGCTCATATTTTAATTTATGGTAGCTTGAATCGGTAAAATTATAGGTACCCTGATCCAGTACCTCATCATAGATACTCAATCGGTTTCCGGGATCAATAATGCTTCTTTGATAACGCTTTTTGTGTTGAATAAATTCAGCATAATCGATAAAGCTGTTAATATATTTAGTTTCATCAAATGAAAATTTTTCGAGATGATGCGAATAGACGAGTGTTGAATCAATCCAAAGCTGAATTGAATAGACTCCATTTTTATTATTTGAATCGTCCTGCATATCATAGACATTGATCCCAAACCCGATCTTCCCGGAAACCTGCAAAGTATCGTACTTTGTAATTTTATGATTCAAACCCCAACCATTCACTTCAACATCCAATAACTTTTGACGATAATTTACACTGCTACTTTCTTTTACCGGATAGAATCTTAATCCTAAAATCCTAGGTCTGGTCAGGTCCTTCACTTTAAAACCAAAAAGCAAAGGATTAATCGGGATTTCGTTTCTGCTATCCCTTATCTCAAAATGAAGATGAGCTCCGTCCGATCCACCTGAATTTCCTGACTTTGCAATGATTTCACCTTTCTTAACAACAAACATATCCCTTGGTGGATACAGGTTTACCGTGAATTGCTCTTTTTTATACTGTTGTGATTTTACATAAATGCCAATACTGTCGGAAAATGCGCTAAGATGACCATAGACAGAAGTATATCCGTTGGGATGGCTCACATAAAGTGCTTTTCCGAATCCGGTTCCTGCGACGCTTATTCTGGAAATATAGCCATCCGCAACTGCATGTATATTCTTTCCTTCTACTCCTTGGGTTTTGATGTCGATTCCTGAATGAAAGTGACTTGAGCGCAGTTCACCAAAAGTTCCTGATAGTAAAATACGAAATTCCACAGGGGAACCAAAATAGTCAGTTGGATATTTTTGCTGGGCACTCAGATTCATGTACAGGAAGAAACTCAAGAGTAAGGCAGAAAACTTATACATCGTTGATTACAAATATGATTTATAGATTTTAAGATTTGTTTAGGTATTGAAAATTTTAATGGGCCATCGTTTTATCAATACTTTAACAAACTTAAGTCAAAATTAAATAAATAAACCGATAAAACAGATGATACCAAATGCTTCATAAATCGCGGGTATGAAACCCCAAAGTCCCAGGAATTCGGTAGAAACTAATTCCGCAGCAGAGCTGCGGGGTATTACCCTCCGACTTCGTCGGGATTGTTCGTCTTGCAAATTTCAGTCCGCTTACTCCTGAAATTTGAGTCTCACGAATAAAATGAACAAAGCAATAGGTATCGTTGAAAATGATTGGACTAAGGGTTATGGTTATTATAAACTGAAGCTAACATTTAATGTAATAAGATCCCGAACCGGTTTCCCTTTAACCGTTGCCGGATACCATTTAGGGATAAGGCTAATCACCCTTAAGGCTTCTTCATCCAATAATGGATTTACCCCATTTACAATCCTGGCATCCTGCACCCTGCCATTTTCATCCACTACAAAAGAAGCATATACTTTACCTTGTATTTTTTCCGTTTCTGCTTGTTTCGGATAAATCATGTTTTTTTCGATGAATTTATCCAGCATTGGCTGACCACCGGGATACCGAGCCGGATAGGATAATTGAGAATAAAATAACTGTCCATTTAAAATCTGTAAACTCGAAATCAAGGAATCATTTTGATCATAGAAATCAATTTTTTCACGGGTTCCACACTTATCCTTCTGAATGATTTCATATTGTTTAGTTACCAGAAATGGCACCAGGGAATCATATTTACTCTCTAACATTTTTGTTTCAGAAATACAATACTTTTTATACAATGAATCTGCTTCCATATCTTCATAAAATGAAGCCATGTACATACATTCGCAAAATCCGCATTGATCTTTCAAATTCAAACGGGTAAGTGCTTTATTAAAATAAGCGTCCACATTTGGATAAATTTCAAGGGCCGCATTAAATAAGGTATCAGCCTTTTCTAAATTTCCCAATTCAAGTTGTTTGATTCCTTCGCTTACAAAAAACTGAGTTCTCATATCCTGAGCATAAATCATTGCTGAAAAAACCAGAAATATGAACGTGGCCGTGAATAGTTTAAATTTCATTTGTCTATTTTTTATTTCTCAAAGCTCAGATGCCTGCCTGTCGGCAGACAGGGAACTAACCATGATAAAATAATCATTCGCATGTGTCTTAAAATCATGATTAGCTTATCATGGACGTTTCACCTTCTTAAATTGAGATTAAGATCATCCTTTATAGAATGGCAATTTAACAACCTTGGCTTTTAATAGTTTATCTCTAACTTTAATATACACTTCCATATCCAGTTTGTTAAAACCAGTCTTGATATAACCCATTCCTATGCCAACTTTTAACATCGGGCTCATGGTTCCTGAAGTCACTTCACCAATCATATTTCCGTCTGCATCGCAAATTTCGTAATGTTGACGTGGGATACCTTTATCAATCATTTCAAAAGCGGTCAATTTCCTGCTTACCCCTTCGGTTTTCTGTTTTTCCAAAAGTGGTCTGTCGATAAAATTATTTCCATCAACAAATTTAGTTATCCACCCTAAGCCGGCTTCAATAGGTGAAGTGGTATCATTAATATCATTTCCATATAAACAGAATCCCATTTCTAATCTAAGGGTATCGCGTGCAGCCAATCCAATGGGTTTAATGTCAAATTCTTTACCAGCTTCCATCAAAGCCTGATAGATTCTGGGGCCATCATTGTTTTCCATATAAATTTCACATCCTCCTGAACCGGTATACCCTGTAGTCGAAAATATGATATCCTCAACTCCTGCCAACATCAGTTTTTGGAACGTGTAATACTCCATATCAACAACATTTGAGCTCGTTAATTTCTGCATTACTTTTAGGGCATTTGGTCCCTGTATTGCTAATTGTGCAATCTCATCCGATGCATTGTACAAATCAGCACCCATGGTATTTTGTTTATTGCACCAGGCCCAATCTTTATCAATATTGGCAGCATTTACAACCAATAAATAAGTTTCTTCATTTATTCGATAAGTTAAAAAATCATCTACAATTCCACCTTTACCATTAGGGAAACAGGTATATTGAATTTTACCATCCGTAAGTTTAGCAACATCATTCGTTGATATTTTTTGTACAAACTCGAATGCTTTTGGCCCTTTTACCCAAAATTCACCCATATGCGAAACATCAAAAACGCCTACTCCTTTGCGAACGGTTTCATGTTCAATATTAATTCCTTCAAAGGTTACGGGCATATTATAACCGGCAAAAGGCACCATTTTTGCCCCCAATGACTCATGGATACTTGTAAATGCTGTAGTTTTCATTCTAATTTCAATTTAATTGTTTTTTGCAAATTTATAAAATAGTATTACATATTGATGCATTATAACTATTATGTTTTTTGCAGACTATTTCGTTCGTATACAATAAATGAATAGGTAAAATCATTTTGTGGGTCATCGTTCACATCAATACGCTCAATTATTTTCCATTCACTGAAATCAACTTCAAAAAAAGTATCAGCTTCAAAGTCTTTATGCACGAGTGTCAAATAAAACTTATTTGCGTATGCTAAGAACTGCTTGTAAATCGAACCGCCGCCAATAATAAAGCTTTCTTCAGTTTCACTGCAATGCTCAATGGCTTCTTCGATTGAATAAACGGTGGTACAACCTTCAAACGTTTTTCCTTTTTTATCGGTAATAACAATATTATTTCTTTTGGGTAAAGGCCCGTTAGGCAATGAGTGTAGTGTTCTTTCACCCATAATCACCTGATGGCCCCGGGTTTTATCTTTAAACCATTGAAAATCTTTGGAAATGTGCCAAAGCAGATCATTGTCTTTTCCAATGGCATGGTTTTGTGCGATGGCAACGATGATGGATATTTGTTTCATAATGTAAAATTAGACAATTTGCCAATTAGTTAATTAGACAATTAAGATAAAAGATACAGCTCTGTTAAAGTAAATTTTTGAAGGAATTGGCACATTAGCAAATCAACTCATTAGTTAATTATACAGAAATCTCTCCTTTAATCCCCGGATGACTGACATAATTCACCAACTCAAAGTCCTCATACTTAAAGTCGAAAATGTTTTTAATCATCGGATTTAATTTCATTTCAGGCAGTGGATAAAAACTCCTGCTTAATTGCAATTTCACCTGATCCATATGATTTAAATAGATATGTGCATCGCCAAAGGTGTGAATGAATTCTCCGGGTTGGAGATCACAGACCTGTGCAATCATCATTGTAAATAAAGCATAGGAAGCAATGTTAAAAGGAACGCCCAAAAAGATATCTGCGGAGCGTTGATATAATTGACAGCTTAATTTTCCGTCGGCAACATAAAACTGAAACCAGGCATGACAGGGAGGTAAAGCAGCTTTTCCATTGGCCACATTTTCTGCAAATGTTTTCTTGTTATCAGGCAAAACACTTGGGTTCCATGCTGCAATGATATGCCGACGGCTATCCGGGTTTTTTTTGATTTGTTCAATCAAATCGCTCACCTGATCAATCCCCTCGCTATTCCAGTTGCGCCACTGATGGCCATAAATCGGCCCCAGATCTCCGTTTTTATCTGCCCAATCATTCCAGATGTTTACTTGATTTTCTTTTAAATATTGAATATTGGTATCGCCCTTCAAAAACCATAGCAATTCATGAATGATCGAACGCAAGTGTAATTTTTTAGTCGTCATCATGGGAAATCCCTTTGACAAATTAAACCGCATCTGATATCCAAAAACACTTTTAGTTCCCGTTCCGGTTCTGTCGCTCTTTTTGCTCCCATTATCCAGTACGAATTGTAATAAATCAAAATATTGCTTCATGCTTTTTCTTTAATTTTATAAATCAAACTTTTCACTCATCACTCATCACTCATCACTCATCACTCATCACTCATCACTAACCTAGTATCATCCCAATAATGGTGGCTGATAATAGCGATGCCAGTGCCCCTCCTATTAATGCTTTAAATCCAATTTTTGACAAGGTTGTTCGTTTTCCCGGTGCCAGGGCTCCAATACCGCCAAGCTGTATCCCAATGGAACTAAAATTGGCAAATCCACATAAGATATAAGTAGCAATAATGACTGATTTTTCATTTACAAAAACCCCTGAAGCCATAAAATCCTTCAAACTTGTATAGGCGATAAATTCATTTAAAATAATTTTCTCACCTAATAATTGGCCAACCAAGGTAATATCGGCCGTCGGGACCCCAATCAACCACATCAACGGAGCCATGGTATAGCCCAAAATAAATTGCAGGCTAAACGATTCGAAGCGCCCGTTTGTGAACATGGCAACCCAGCCATTAATTTCTGTCCAGACTCCAATTTTAAAAAAGATAAAATTTAACATGGAGATAAATGCCAAAAATGCCAATAACATAGCTCCAACATTAACCGCGAGCTTTACACCATCGGTTGTTCCATTGGTAATGGCTTCGAGTATATTGCTTCCTATTTTATCCTTCGAAACCTCCACTTTATTCGAAATTTCTTCGGTTTGCGGGATCAACAATTTTGCCATTACAACCGCTCCCGGAGCAGCCATCACCGATGCAGTGATTAAATGTTTGGCGAATAAAATCTGTTCAGCCGGATTTGAGCCTCCCAAAAATTTAATATAAATCGCCAACACCCCCCCAGCAATAGTAGCCATACCACCAACCATTACTAACATCAATTCTGATTTGGTCATTCGCTCCAGGTAAGCTTTAATCAATAAAGGGGATTCGGTTTGACCTAAAAAAATATTTCCTGCAGCAGATAAACTTTCGGCTCCGGAAAGGTTGAGCAATCGGGTCATGACCCAGGCAAAAATCTTAACCACTCCCTGAATAATTCCAAAATAATAAAGAACGGAGGAAAGAGCAGAGAAGAATACAATGGTTGGTAGGATTTGAAATGCAAACATAAACCCAACCTTATCCTGATTAATTAAATCACCAAAAAGAAATACACTTCCGTCCTCAGTAAATTTCAGAACCATGATGAACATTTTACCTATAAATTCGATCAGTGATTGGATAGCCGGAACTTTAAGTACAAGGATGGCAATTACGATCTGAAAAGCTAAACCTCCCAATACGGTTCTGATTGCAATGCTTTTACGATTAGAACTCAGCAAAAATCCGATGAGCAAAACTGAAAATATTCCAAGCATACCCCGCAAAAGTGAAATGAGTGAAAACCCAATGCTTTTTACCTGAGTTTGTTCAGGCGTCGCAACGACTTCGGTTTGTTGAAGTATCGCTGTAGAATCAAGAACGACAATGGCGTTACTAAGTGTGGTATCAACGATATTTGCTGAAGAAGTGGCGGTATCCTGCCCAACAATGATCCCGGTAATTAATAAAAACAATGAAAAACCGGTCACCATTAAAAAAACCTTGTTCGAAAAGAATTTAAAACTCATACATGCAATATTAGAAATTAAATAAATGTATATAAATCGTTTGTAAGATCTCCGGTAATGTATTTTTATTTGAAATATTTAATTCTTTTAAACAAAAAAATTTGCGGAACGCAAATCAATAAAC
>PHDM01000043.1 GCA_002840985.1 Bacteroidetes bacterium HGW-Bacteroidetes-17 | reverse complement strand
CCATAAAAAATAATCCCTGAACCAAAGTTCTCTATCAGTTCCTTTTACCAAAAGATTATAAAAGTTATTTAAAAGCCGGTTTTGTCTTAAATTTGAATAAGGAGCGGTAGATTCTAGTACTAGTTTATCAACCTTGCCGGGGAATTTAATGGCAATTTCCTGAGCAATAAAACCTCCCATTCCATGACCGACAATATGGGCCTTGTCGATTTTTAAAAACTCCATTAAAGCAACAGTATCTTCTGCCATTGTTGAAATGGTAATATCATCCGACGGACAGTCACTTTTCCCCACACACCGATTATCGAATAAAATAAGCTGAAAATGTTTTGATAACTTATTAACGATAAATTGCCATGATTGGGAACTTTCCAGAATATCCGGAATAAAAATGACAGGGTCGCCTTTACCATGAATTTCATAATATAAATTAATATTCTTAAGTTGGGCGATCGACATTATTTTTATAATTGGTTGAAAATTAAGTTAAAATTAAACCTTTTTATCAAAGAAAGTTTCTATTTATTGAAATTAATAATTCTCCGATATCTTCTAATGATAAAATATGATCAACTTTTGTGGCCTTAATAGCACTTAACGGCATACTGTTAACTTCAGCCGTTTTAGGATCTTGAACTATTGTCAACCCTCCAAATTCTTTAATTTTGCGCAAACCCATGGCACCATCATGGTTGGCCCCGGTTAGTACAATACCTATTAATTTTTCTTTATAAGTGAATGCAGCAGTTTCAAAGAGTACATCTATCGATGGCCGGGCAAAATTTACACGTTCTTCAATAGATAAGGATAAAAAGAATTTTTCTTCAACCAATAAATGGAAATTAGGTGGAGCAAAATAAATATACCCACTCATGATTTTTTCTTTCTCATCGGCCTCTTTAACTTTTAATTTACAAAGGTCATTTAAGTAGGTTGTGATATAGTTATCGGAACTGGGACTGGTATGTTGGACAATAATGATCGGAATTTTAAAATCAGCATCAAGCATGGTTAAAAGCGTTCTGAGCGCATTTAAACCGCCCGCCGAACTACCTATAACTATTGCTTTATATTGCATCGACATCTTAATATTTAAATTATGAACCAGTTGATTCTAATTGAAGTTTCTTTTTGAATATTTTTTCGTTATCAATAATTGTGTGATAATAAATATTGGCTTCTGAGAAACGGATTGTTTCTTTGGTTCCTAAACAAAGATAACCTCCAGGCAAAAGTGAGGCAGTAAATAATTTAAGTACTTGATTTTGAAGATCTTTGTTGAAATATATCAATACATTACGGCAAACAATCATATGAACTTCAGCAAATGCTTTATCTGTAACCAGATTATGATCAGCAAAGATGATATTTTTTTTGAGTTCATTATTAAATATTACAGATTCATATTTTGCCATATAATAATCTGAGAATGATTTAGTGCCACCTGATTTTTGATAATTGGCGGTAAACTCTTTTATTTTGCTGATAGGATAGATGCCTTCCTTTGCTTTTCTTAAGATTTGATGATTGAAATCGGTGGCATAAATTTGTGTCCTGTCATATAAGCCTTCTTCCATCAATAAAATAGCCATTGAATATACTTCTTCTCCCGAAGAGCATCCGGCGTGCCAGATTTTAATGAAAGGATAGGTTTTTAATATGGGAATAATTTCTTCACGCACATTTTTATAGAACGATGGGTCCCTGAACATTTCTGTTACATTTATCGAAAAATCTTTCAGTATCAGGTTAAAAAATGCTTCTTCATACAAAACTTTGTATTGCATTTCGGATATACTTTGAGCTTTCGACAATTGCATCCGGTGAAGCAATCTTCTCTTTATATGTGCCTTTCCATAATTCCGAAAGTCGTACCCATATTTTTGAAAGATAGCTTCCAAAAACAAATCAATCTCAATATTGATATTGTCCTGTGTTAAGTCTGTTTTATTCTCCATTATTTGTTATAAAGCCAAACTCTTAGTAAGGATAATAGTTTTTCAGTATCAACAGGTTTTGCGAGATAATCATTTGCTCCGGCAGCAATGCATTTCTCCCGATCTTCCTTCATTGCTTTAGCTGTTAATGCAATAATGGGTAATTTTTTGTATTTCTTATCCTTTCTGATTTCCCGCATCGCTTCATATCCATCCATTTCAGGCATCATAATGTCCATTAATACCAGATCTATCCCGGAGTTTTTTGCCAATTTATCCAATCCGTCCTTTCCATTCTTCGCAGCGATAAGTTTAAGTCCTTTTTCTTCTAATAAACTCGATAAAGCGAATACATTTCTCATGTCATCATCAACAATAAGAACTGTTTTATCTTTAAGCATTTCTTCCCTGTTATGAAGCTGCTGAAGAATTTTTCTTTTGTTTTCCGGCATTTCTGATTCAATTTGATGCAAGAAGAGAGTGGTTTCCGATAGTAGTCGTTCGAACGAACGGGCTCCTTTTAAAATAATACTATCAGCATACAAGTTCAATTTTTTTTCATCTTCTTTCGATAGGTCCTTACCCGTATAAATAATAATAGGCAGGTCAACAATGTTTTTATCTGCTCTGATTTTTCCTAGCAACTCGAAACCCGACATGTCTTCTAATCCTAAATCTAAAATCTGACAATCAAATTTTTCGGTTTTTAAAAGCTCATAAGCTTTTTGGCCAGTATCAACAGCAACGATTTTAATATTTGTATCTCCAAGCAGTTTGACGATACTGGTCCGCATAATTTGATCGTCCTCAACCACCAGAACCCTTTTGATCGGTTTTGAAATAATCGTTTCTATTTTTTTGAATGCTTCATCAAGTTTATTGTTACTTACAGGTTTTGTTAAATAACCGATGGCGCCCATTTTCATGGCTTTCATCGATTTATCGGAGGCAGAAATAAAATGAACGGGAATATGTCTGGTTCGCGTATTGTCCTTGAGCCTTTCCATTACTTCATAACCATCAATTCCGGGCAGTCCAATATCAAGTATGATTGCACTGGGCTGATGAAATTCTGCCAAGTGTAAACCTGACTCACCATCAAGGGCTACCATACATTTAAATCCTTTTTCATGCGAAAGCTCATACAATACTTTACTAAAGTTTTCATCATCCTCGATCACAAGGATAAACTTATCACCGGTAGTAATACTGCTTCTGTCATCTTTAAAGGATGGTTCTTTTAGTGAAACAATATTGTTTTGTGGTTTAGGTAGTTCTTTTTTGCTTGTTGAAAAGTTCGATTTCAACTCATTCGCTTCCATCATTTTTTGATGCTTGGCTTCATCAAATACAAGCGGTAAATATAATGTAAAGGTTGTGCCTTTGCCATATTCACTGGTAAGCATTATTTCACCACCGAGGATTTCTGAGAAACTTCTGGAAATAGTTAAGCCAAGACCAGTCCCTCCATACTTTCTGCTGGTAGTTCCATCGGCTTGTTTAAATGCCTCGAAAATTAAATCGAGTTTATCATTTTTTATTCCAATACCTGTATCAATAACTGAAATTGCAACAGAATTGGAAGCGTCTAAACCACTCTTCTCAGGTTTAAAATTTGCTTCTGGCCTATATATATTAAGTGTAATACTGCCACTGGAAGTGAATTTGATCGCATTAGAGAAAAGGTTTTTAAGAATTTGATAAACACGTTGGATATCGGTTTTGATAAATTGAGGTACCCCATCCTGAATTTGGGTGATCAATTTAAGTTTCTTGCTGTCGGTCAAAGGTCCGAAGGTTCTTTGAATAAAAGCGGTTAGGTCATCAAAGTAGAATTCCTCGATATGTAAATCCAATTTCCCTGATTCAACCTTTGAAAGATCCAGTATTTCATTGATCAACTCTAATAAATCGGATCCGGATGAATTAATGGTTTTGGCAAACTCAACTTCTTTTTCATTCAAATGCTGAGATTTGTTTTCTGAAAGCAAATGTGATAAGACAAGAATGCTGTTCAATGGAGTTCGCAGTTCATGCGACATATTTGCCATGAACTCCGACTTATATTTACTTGCCTTTTCTAAATCTTTGGCTTTTTGTTCAATTTCTTCCTGAGCCCTTTTTAACTCTTCATTCTTACTCTTAATATTGTCTCGTTGAATTTCCAAATCGTTTGTACGTTCTTCCAGTTCCTCATTGGTAACTTTCAGTTCTTCCTGCTGGTTTTTAAGATTTTCTTCCGAGAGTTTAAGTGCTTGTGTTTGTTGCTCTAATTCTTCGTTTGTTTGTCTTAATTCTTCTTGTTGAACCGTTAATTCATCAGCTAGTTCCTGTGTTTGTTTAAGTAACAGTTCAACCTGTACCCTTGATTGAACCGAATCCACTGTAATTGCAATGCTATCCAGCGCCATTTTAAAGAATTGCTTTTGGATGTCGGTAAATTCATTGACCGAACCCAGGATGATTACACCTGTTGTTTGTTTTTCGAAGACAATCGGAGCAACCATAAAATGTTCAGGTGTTTTTTCACCAAATGCAAGATTTAAACTAGGCAAAATTTCTTTAGACTCTGTTAAGGTAATTAGTTTTTGATCTTTCGCTACCTGACCAATGATTCCTTCACCAATTTCAAACCGTTTAAAATTTTTATCCGATTTTTTAAAGGCATAGGTAGCTGAAAGGTTGAGGTAACCATCCTCTTTAATATAAAGTAATCCGATTTGTGATCCAAGATATTCGATGAAGAAATTGATGACATCCTCAGTAAGTTGTTGAATATTCTCCTGTCCGCTTAAAATCCCGTCAATTTTGTTGATGCCGGTTTTTAGCCAATCTTGTTCTTTAATTTCTTTCGAGTTGATTCGTAATTGTTTGGTCATTTCAAAGAGTGAAATTCCGAGTGCATCCTGTTCGCTTCTGGGTCTGATGTCTGAAGAGTAATCTCCTTTTGCAATTTTATTGGCCTGGCGGACAACTTCTTTAAAACTTTCAATCATGGCATGCATAGAGTTTCCCAATACATCTTTTTCGCTTCTTATTTCAACTGCTTTTGAGTAGTCGCCATAAGCTGATGACTGACTGATATTTGCATAGTTGGTTAAGGAAACAACCAGTGAATTGAATGTGTCGACCATTTCGCCAACTTCATTTTTGGGGGCTTTGATTTTTTTTGGTTGTAATTCTCCTTCTGCAACCTGTTTTGCCCATGCAGAAAGTTTCTTGATGGGGTTGACAAACCAACGGGTAACAAAAATTGATACGAAAAATACAATGATTACGGTAATGATAAATGATACTTTGGCAATATCGGATAATTGTTTCGCATATTCGAAAGCTTCATCGTGTTTTATCTCTTCAATCATTACCCAATTCACTCCCAATTTACTTAGGAAAGGTAAGTCGCGATAGATTCCCAAAACATAGTACCCTCGGTTATTCAAATAAGTGGTTATTTCTTCCTTATCTAATTTGTTTAGGGCCAGATATTGAGGATCGTTCTGATGCGTCTTGAAATTAAGCCATTTTAACGTTTTAACATTGTCGGCACGTTTATGCATAATCACTGAATCTTCTTCAAAACGTGAAGAAGAGCGAAATAATAAATCTTCTCCAACAAGATAACTTTCTCCTGTATCTCCCAGATCAGCATTATACCTGAGTATATAATTTAAATCTTCAACTGAAATTCTGATTGCTATGATTCCAATGAGGTTCCCTTCATTATCAATAATTGATTTGGCAAGAAACCCGGATATGTTTTTATAAGTGTTTTTGTGATTCTCGAAATCAGAAAATTTCACTTCAGAAGATATCAAAACCTGTTTACAGATTTCTTTTAATTTACTCTTTGAAGGAAGCGAATTAAACACATTGGTTCCAAGTAAAGGTTCTTCGTTCAAGGTAAAAAGCAGATTTCCTTCTTTATCTATTAAATAGAGATCTTTAAATTGTTCTTTTAAACTTTGCGCAGCATATTTTGTTTTTAATAATTCAGATTTGGACAATCGGGCTCTGTCATTCATGTAATCGTCTTTGTTGCCTGTATTGGCAAAGTCAGTTTTTAAATCAGATAGCAATTCAATGGTTTCTTTTTGAGTACTTTCAATGTTGAGGAAGTCGACCTTGCTTTTGAAAAAAGTTTCAATGTATTCGATGCGAAGTTGGGATGTAGTAATTAATGATTTTTCAGCTATTATTGTTAATCCGAGGTATGAGTTCAGATAATTAATGAAACTCACCGATGCCAGCGGAATAAAAGAAATGGCAAGAAACCATATTAATAAGGATTTGCCAACTCCAATATAAAAAAATGATTTAAAAAAATTCCTTATTTTTTTTTTCAGGCTTTGATAATCCATACTTCTTTTTATTTACAATAATACTTTGATTGTTATACTTAACGTTGAGTGTACTTCTCAATTGTTTCATATAATTCAACCGGATTAACAGGTTTGGTAATATAATAGTCCATGCCTGCTGCAATACATTTTTCTCTGTCTCCTTTCATCGCATGTGCGGTCATGGCAACGATAGGAATATGTGTTTTTCCACCTTTCTCAAAATTCCTAATCTGACGGGTTGAATCATAACCATCTAAAACCGGCATTTGCACATCCATAAGTATAACATCAAATTTTTCTGCCTTAACTTTATCAACGGCAATCTGCCCATTTTCAACAAGGGTGACTTTGTATCCTTTTCTGGAAAGAAATTGATTGATTATTTTTTGATTAATGGTTTGATCTTCTGCAACAAGAATATGAATCTTAATATTGTCGGATTCTTCTTTGGCAACTTTTTTTAAATCTATGATGGGATTAATAACAGGTTTTCCTTTCAGAAGGATTTTGCTGAGCATTAATCTTAACTCTTTTTGCAGAATTGGCTTTGAAAGGAATTGATTAAATCCCGATTTCTTTAATTTTGCAGGATCAAATGAATATTGAATAGGTGTCATCAGGACAAGCTCAGGCAACGATTCTTTAGGAATCACTTTGCTTAATTCATCAGCAATATTGATGTCTTCACTCAATGGTAAGTTATAATCAACGAATACCGCAGTAAAATTCTCATTCTTTTCAGCTCCTTTTCTGATAAATTCTTCTGCGGTTTTCAGATTGGAAGCCATTTGATAGTCAATATCGATATAATCCAGCAATTCTGACATAATCTCCCTGTTCTGATCACTTTGATCAATCACTAATATTTTGTGGTTTTTGTCAGTTTCACTTAATTTACTTAAGCCTTCATCAACTGATGTTGAACTGGTTTCAAAGTCAAGACTAAAATGGAAATTGCTGCCTTCACCAAGCTTACTCTTGACATTTATTGCTCCTCCCATTATTTCTACAAGCATTTTAGATATGGCCAAACCAAGTCCTGTTCCCCCATGTTTGCGGGTAGTTGATGAATCATGTTGGCTAAAAGATTCAAATAAACGATCTACATCATTATCGTCAATTCCGATTCCGGTATCTACAACCGAAAATTCAATCCTAGTTTTAATTCTTGGGTTTTCGATTAATCTTACAATAATAGTTACACTACCTTCTTCAGTAAATTTAATGGCATTACCAATTAAGTTGATCAGAATTTGACGGATACGAACGGGATCACCATAGAGCAAATCAGGAACATCGGGTGATATTTTGCAATTAAACTCAAGCTTTTCCTGATGTATTTTTACGGATAACATCCTGACTACCTTCTGGATAACATCACGCAAACTAAATTCAATGTTTTCTAATTCAAGTTTGTCGGCTTCAATTTTTGAAATATCAAGGATTTCATTAATGATATCCAGTAGCGATTCACCCGATTGTTTGATATCCGTAAGCCGTTCTTTATGAAGTTCGGATAAATCAGCATCCAAAAGAGCGAGGTCGGCCATTCCTATGATTCCATTTAAAGGAGTTCTTATTTCATGGCTCATGTTTGCTAAAAATAAACTTTTAGCCTGTGTAGCTTCTTCTGCAATTTTTTTGGCAATATTAAGTTCACTGACTGTTTTTTCGAGTTTACGGGTGGTTAATTCAAGGGTGTGCTTTTGTTTAAAGAACTCAATGTATGCTTTAATTTTACTTTGTAATATTTCAAGGTCAAGCGGTTTGTAAAGATAGTCCACCGCTCCTGCCTCATATCCTTTGAAAACATGTTGACGCTGTTTGCTGATGGCCGTAACAAAAATGATTGGAATATTTCTTGTTCGCTCATTGCTTCTCATCAATTCTGCAGTTTCAAACCCATCCATTTCTGGCATTTGCACATCAAGCAGGACCATTGCGAAGCTGTATTCCAGCATCAAACCAAGTGCTTCGTTTCCTGATCTGGCTTTGACAATATTTAATTCAGGGTTTTCCAGAATACTCTCCAACGTTAGTAGATTTTCTTCCCTATCATCAACTATCAGAATATTAAATTGTTCTTTATATTCCATGGTTATTTATTTGATTTGACTTGTAAACTGAAAAACCCAATGTTATGAGTTTCTTGAGCATATGCAATTTACAAAATTGTAAGCTAACTATAATATTAATAAAAATAATTATACACATTAAATTGTTCAATTTATTTGTTGCAGATTGAACGATAAGTGCAATATAAGCAGGTGTTTAGGTCGTCTGTTTGTTCAAAATTTAGTTTTGCGTCATAAATATCAGTCAATAAGTTAATTAGCTGAGATTCGAATTCTTTTAAATCGAAGCCGGCCAATGTATTTTGTTTTTGCCCGGGTGTTTGTACTTTAATAAAGCCATTTGAAATTCTCTTTAATGGATATATTCCTGCAATAAATTCATTGTGACTTGAGTCATTTTTGTTTAATATCCAGGTATATAGCAATAGTTGAAAGGCCTTATCATTTTTCTTGTTCGAGATCAGCTCGTCCCAAGATTCCAGTTTTAAATCCTGAGGTTTTATTGCACCTGTTTTGTAATCAATAATCACTGTAATCCCATTAATTAGCTGAATCCTATCAATAAATCCTTTTAATTTAATATTTTTAGGCTCGCCATTCAAATTCAAAGTTAAAATAGAATCAAACTTTTCTTCGAGCGAAGTAATGATTTTTTCTGTTTTTTGTCCTTCAGGTTTACTTATTTCATTTATTTCGTGTTGTATAAAATTCCTGAATAATTCTTTGGCCACATGAACAATGAGTAAGTTTTTGCCAAATTTAGTATTGCCTTGATTATAATGTGTTTTGAAGGCCTGAACAATATATTGGTCGGTATTCTTCAGATTGATTTTTAATTCTTCAGGATTTAACACTTTATTGATAAAGGGCTGGTAGAAATTTTTCAGTGCTTCATGTATGACTGTGCCCAGCATTGCTGCATCAATGGTTTCGCTCACTTCATCCGGTTCGCCAAGCCGGGCAATTTGCTTAAAATAAAACTGAAGTTGGCAACGAATATAAGCGTTCAAACTACTTGCTGAAATCCCAGTTTTTGAAATCTCATCAAGCCTTCGAAATATTTCCTTGGTCTTAGGAATTGAAATAACTTGTTCTGCTTTTAGTTTTATGATTGATGAAACGGTTTTTTCAACAATACTTATTTTAGGGTTATAAACAGCAAGTTCATCAATAATTTGATGTAAAAACCTGCTTTTATCTCCACCGGCTAATGGGTCGGGTTGTGAATTGTAAATCAGTGTTATGTTCTTCGATCTTTGAAGTAAACGGAAGAAATGATACGCGAAAATGGCATTTTTTTCACGATAAGTCGGGATATTAAATTCACGTTTCAGCTCAAAAGGGATAAATGAATTTTGTTTTCCTGACGAAGGTAAAATGTTTTCATTCACCGAAAGAATGATCAGGTTATCAAAATCAAGATTCCTTGATTCGAGCATTCCCATTAATTGTAATCCTTTCAATGGTTCACCATAAAGGGGCAATTTTTGTGAATTGCAAACCTGTAAAAAAATAGAATGGAAAATTTTAATCGAGTTTATTGAGCCATATTCACGAATAAATCCTTCAATTTTATTGAATAAAATTGAAAACTGATAGAGTAATTCGAGTTCTATTTTTAAATCAATCTGATCGGTTAATTGCTTGCTGATCGTAGCATCTCTGAATATTTCAATGAAGTTTTGAAAGCATTTGATCGCAATAACAGGATCATCCTTCCAATCTGTAAAAGTGAGGGCCAAAGAGGTGTCATTATAATTTTCAGTTTTAAAGGTGCTTAGTAGTTCTTCAGTTTTGAAATCAAGTTGACCAGTTTTTTTAATTTGTGTAAGGATCTGCTGAATAGAAACTTTCGGACTGTTAAAAAGCTGATCAGAAAGATTGTTAATCACAGAATGTCTTAAGCATTTTGAAATATCGGTATATCTGAAAAGTGAATCTGACAGATTGAGTAACTTTTTTTTATTTTCGGAATTCAAATGCATTTTAAACAACTGATTGAAAAATCCAAATAGCGGGCTGCTTGAAAGGGGCAGGCCCATGGTAACATTCACTTCAGAATAAGTTGATGGGATTGAATTTAAAACAGGGATAAGTAGATTTTCATCAGCAAGAATTATGGCTGATTTATGTTTCGCGGTTAAAAAACGGGTGTCCTGCTGCAATAATTGTCCACAAAATTTTGCCTGACCTATTTGTTTTGGAATGCCATAAATTTGAATATCTTTTTTGTCGTTTTTTAAATTTTGATCAACCCAACTGATTTCACTTTCTTTAAGGATCTCAAAATATTTTCTGAAAAATAATCCTGCCTCATGTTTTATACCAAAATTTGCATGATTTAAGTAATAATTATCAACATCCCATAAAAAATCTGCTGATCCCAATTCTTTTAAAGAAAAAAGAATTTTTTCTTCGGCGAGGCTTAAGGCATTAAATCCCGCAAATAAAATCTGATCCCACTCAAGCGTTTTTGATCTTGCTTCAATATTTTCAGCAACCTGGCGGAATAATTTTCCATTATAAGCCAATTTACGCTTATTTAACCTTTCATTAAGTAGGACATAGTACGTTTTGAGCGATTTAAAAAACTTCAGATAGTTATTCTGAAAAGAACTCAGATTCTCAATTTCCAGATTCCACTCTGCCAACGATTTGACTTCTGATAAGTAGTTGTACAACCGTTCTGCGTCAACCAAATGTAAATCAAGCTCGTTAAAATCCTGAACCAAAATACTGCCCCATTTATAAAATTCATCAAAGCTTTGTGCGTTCTTCCCTTCAATTGTTTTATGAGCTTCGTAAAGCTCGAAAATTGTTTTTAAAGTGTTGATGCTTTGATATTCGGAAAGTTCCTGAATGAAATCTTCAATTGAAAAAATATTCGGGCCCCAGCTTGATTTACCTAAAAGTTCGGCAAGATGTTTTTTTAAAAATAAACTTGCACGTCGATTGGAAAGTACAATGCAAATGTTTGAAATACCATCAGGATAGTGTTCAATCAGGTGTTCGGCAACTCTTTCCAGAAATGATTTCATTAATTTATATTTAAATTATAGGTTTAAATGCTCAGGGCGGCCAACATCAAGCCAAGAGTCCTGCCGGTCTAAATAACCTGAAATTATTTTAGTTGAAGCCAAATTTAAGTATAATTCAATCACCGAGAATTTACTTTTAGCCGGCATGTATTTGAAAATCTCAGGATCAAGAATTTGTATTCCACTAAAAGCATATTCATGAACAACAGTTGATTCTCTTGCGACGATGTTTTTGTTGGTGCATAAATTTGCCCAACCACATAATTGAAAGTTTTCATCAAACATTAACTTTCTTGATGATTCTCGTTCTCTTACAGCCAAAGTTGCTATTGCTTTGCCGGCCGAGTGCACTTTTATTAATTCATCAATTTTAATGTTTGAAATAATGTCGACATTGTATGCTAAAAAGGGACTCTTGTCAAAAAACCAGGCAGCTTTTTTTAGGCCGCCACCTGTTTCCAGCAATTCATCCCGTTCATCGGAAATTGTGATTTTGGCATCAAATTTTTGCTCGCTTGCAAATTCAATTATTTGATTGGCAAAATGGTGAACATTAATAATAATATCATCGATACCTGCTTCGGTTAATTTTTCAATGGCATGTTGAAGTAAAGTTTTGCCTTTATAATCGATCAATGCTTTAGGTTTATTGGCAGTAAGAGGCATTAATCGAGTACCCAGTCCTGCAGCAAAAATCATCCCTTTCATTAAATTGTGTTTTATTGTTTTTGAGGTTTGCAGAGATGCTTTTCTTTAACTGCAAGTTCACCACAACTTTTGCATTCAAATTTTGGATGTTTAACTTTCGGTTCTAACCCTTCTTTTTTTATTCTGCACATTTTTTTACCCATCTTTCTTAAGTTTTAGTTAGAGGTAATCCAGTTCTCTTTTTGCGTGTGATTTAGTTCAATAGTTAGTTGAAAAGAAGTTTTTAAATATTCATTGATGTTTTCGGCCATAAAGACCGATCTGTGCTGACCTCCCGTACATCCAAAGTTTATGGTTAAGTCAGTAAATTTCCTTTCCTGAAATTTAAAAATGGCCGGTTCAACCATTTGGATGACATGCTTCAGGAAATCATGAACTTCCGCATGTTCTTGTAAATATGATATCACGTGTTCATCTTTACCTGTAAGATGGCGGTATTCTTTTAACCTCCCGGGATTAGGTAAGAATCTGCAATCAAAAACAAAGCCTTCACCATGGCCACTATAATCCATTGGAATTCCGTTTTTGTAGGCAAAGCTGTTTAAATGAATGGTCAATCCGGGTTTCTTATTTTTTGCTGAGCTGAATGTTAGTTGTGTAACTTTTTCAAGTACCCGACTTAATTCAGGTATCCGGATATCCATCTTCAATTGATCAAGTAACCATTTAAGAGTTGACACGGCATAGGGAATGCTTTGTATAAAATGCGCTTTCCTTTCGATTAAACCTCTAAATCCGTAAGCACCTAAAACCTGACAAATCCTGATCAGGACGTAAGGGTAGTAATGTTTTATAAAAGCATCAATGTCAGTTTTTTCAGGCAGAAGATCAAGATAATAATTCAGCAACTCTTCCCGGGTTTCTGAACATAAATTTGCTTTAACCTGAAATAGGAGGGAAGCCACGTCATATTGAAGTGGCCCCATCCGTCCACCCTGATAATCAATGAAAAATGGCTCCTGATCACGAATTAAAATATTTCGGGATTGAAAATCGCGGTAAACGAAATAGCTTTGATCAGCTGCTAATAAATAATCACTAAAAGTTCGAAAATCATATTCAAGCAGTTGTTCGTCAAATTCAATTTTTTGTGTTTTTAAAAAATAATATTTGAAATAATTCAAATCCCAGATAAGCGATTGTTTGTCAAGGCTTGGTCGTGGGGTGCATTTGCTAAAATCGAGGTGTTTTGCTCCTTTTGTTTGGAATTCGAATAATGCCTTCAAGCACTTTTTGTAAAGTAATTTTGTGCGTTCTGTTATGTTTTGGCCTTCGTTTTGTACAATTGAAAAGAGATTGAGATCGCCAAAATCTTCGATTAAATAAATATTATCAACCAAGCGAGAAGCATATATTTTAGGGGTGTTGAAATTTAATTTAGTGAAGGTTTCAGAAAAGGAAATGAAAGCTGCATTTTCTTTTTCATTTTTGTGATAAACTCCTAACGCAACTTTGTTAGCCGATTTAATTCGAAAATAAATGCGTTCGGAACCCGATGGGTCAAGCTGAATTATAGAACTGGCTTTTTCTTTTGACCAATCTTCAAATAACCGGATTAATTTATTTTTTATATCAATCTTCAAAGGAATGTTATTTAGATTTAATACAAATATATTTATTTCTGACCTATTTCAATTATATTTGTCAATGAAACTTTAATCCTCCTTCACGTTCGCTGCGGTGGACCTGTCTGTCCAACAAGGCAGGCGAGAAGTTTGGTTCAATTCCTCGGTGTTCTGCTCCGAAAACAAGGGTTTAGGATGCTACCCTGAGGTTTAATATCATTTATTTGTTCTTTTTTAAAAGAGATAACAAAATGAAAGAAAATGCTGCAATAGAAATACTTAAGACTGCCATATTACTTGAAAGAAAAGGGAAGGCTTTTTATTCAACAATAGCAAAACAAACGCAAAGTGCTGCCGTAAAAAAAATCTTCACCATGATGGCTGAAGAAGAAGATGAACATATTAATTTTTTATCACGCCAGTTTGCCAGCTATAAAAAATATAACAAGTTTGAAAAGAATGAGCCAAGTGTTCATGCTGACGACACTGAAGCAGTTCAGATATTAACCGAGGAAATTAAGAAGCAAATTAGTGCTGCCAGTTTTGAAGCTGCTGCTATTTCTGCTGCCATTGATTTTGAGAACAAGGCTATTGAAGTTTATTCAGGTCGGGCTAAAGATGCAACTGATAAAAATGAAAAAGAAATGTACCAGATGCTGGCTGATTGGGAAAAAACCCATCATCATTTACTTCACCGATTGAACGAAGATTTAAAAGAGGAAATTTGGAACGATAATAATTTTTGGCCTTTTTAACAAAAACTAAAATCTCCTTAAGGGGTTTCACTCTAAAGTGAAACCCCTTAATTTATAACTGTTTATATCTAAAACAGTCCATAGCATGATCGTTTACCATACCCGCGGCTTGCATAAAAGCATAACAAATTGTTGAACCAACAAATTTAAATCCACGTTTTTTAAGGTCCTTGCTCATTGCATCCGATTCTTTTGATGTAACTGGCGTCTCTTTTAATGAATTAAGCTCATTATTGATAGTTTTATAATTTGTAAATTGCCAGATGTAATTATCAAAGCTTCCAAATTCTTTTTGAGTTTCCAAAAATGCAATGGCATTGCTTATCGCAGCCTTGATTTTTAATTTGTTACGAATTATCCCGGAGTTTTCCATGAGATCCCTGACTTTTTCTTCAGAATAGTTGCATATTATTTTAGCATCAAAATGATCAAATGCCAATCTGAAATTTTCTCTTTTATGAAGAATTGTTTTCCAACTCAAACCTGCCTGAAATCCGTCTAAAATAATAAACTCGAATAGTTTATCATCGTCATGCAAAGGGATTCCCCATTCTTCGTCGTGATATTTCATCATTAATTTATCATCGGAGGGCCAATTACATCTTGTCAAAAATTCTACCATTTTTTTGTTATTTTAAAAGTAAATAAGTCATATTTATCAATATATGTAGATGTGACTTATGAATATAAAAATTATCTTTGTGAAGTTAATAATTACAAAATCAAAAATACATAAAATGAACTTAAAAGAAGCAGGTTTTAATTCCAAGTTAATCCATTCAGGTGGTATCAAAGATCCCTTGGGTAGTGCAGTAACCCCTATTTATCAAACTTCAACTTTCAGTTTCGAAAGTGCAGCCCATGGAGCAAAATGTTTCACCGGTGAAAGTGATGGCTATATTTATACCCGAATAGGGAATCCTACCATTATGGATTTGGAGCGAACTGTGGCTGATCTGGAAAATGGTTTTGGCGGAATTGCTACAAGTTCCGGAATGGGTGCAGTCAATACAGTTTATATGGCTTATTTGGGCCAGGGATCACATGTGGTTTGTACACAAGCAGTTTATGGTCCGTCCAGAAGTGTGTTGGAAACTATCTATCCACGATTTGGTGTTGAAGCAACGTTTGTAAATACTGCTGATTTATCGGAAATAGAAAATGCAATTCAGGATAATACCAAGCTTATTTATCTTGAAACTCCTGCTAACCCAACAATGCAGATAACCGACATCGTTGCTGTATGTAAAATTGCACACAAAAGAAATATTCCTGTATGCGTTGATAATACTTTTTGTAGTCCATATTTACAAAAACCATTGGATTTAGGGGCCGATATCGTATTACATTCGATGACTAAATTTATTAATGGTCATGCTGACATTGTTGCTGGAATGATCGTAACTAAAACAGAAGCCGATTTCAAGAAATTACGTCCGATAATGATTAATTTAGGATGTAATATGGATCCAAACCAAGCATTTCTTACCCGACGGGGATTGAAAACATTAGCCATACGTATTGAAAGAGCTCAGGCGAATTGTATTAAAGTGGCCGATTATCTTGAAAATCATCCAAAAGTAGCATGGATAAATTATCCCGGATTAAAATCTCATCCTCAATATGAATTAGGATTACGTCAAATGTCAGGTCCGGGAGCAATGATTAGTTTTGGTTTGAAAGGTGGTTTTAAAGCCGGTGAAGCAATGATGAACAATGTTCAGTTAGCTTTACTAGCTGTTTCTCTGGGTGGAATTGAAACACTTATTCAGCATCCCGCATCAATGACTCATTCTAAATTGACAAAAGAAGGAAAAGAAAAAGCAGGAATTACGGATGAATTGGTGAGACTATCCGTCGGAATTGAAGATGTTGAGGATATTATTAAGGATCTTGATCAGGCACTCGGAAAAGTTTAAACAAAGAATGATAAAAAAATGAGTCCTGTGATAAGCAGGACTTTTTTTTTGAATATAATATTGCCTAACTTTATAAGTTAATAGATGTGTTAGATTTTTCGATGTCAAGACTGAAATTCACATATTTTTTAATTGTAATATCCATTGTTTTATCTGGAATTAATTCTGTATGCGCTCAGAAGGTAGCTATTGTCTTGAGCGGTGGAGGAGCTAAAGGTTTATCACATGTTGGAGTGTTAAAAGCACTTGAAGAAAACAATGTGCCGATTGATTTTATCTCCGGAACTTCTATGGGTGCCGTAGTTGGAGGACTATATGCCAGTGGTTATTCTCCTGATGAAATCGAAACTTTGCTGACTTCAAGAGAATTTATCCGATGGGCATCCGGTGAACTGGATATTAATAACCAGTTCTTTTTTAAAAAGAAACCTGAAGACCCATCCTGGATAAGTTTACCTATCCATTATAATAAGAGATTTCGCTCAAAAATCCCATTAAATCTTATACCTACCGATGAGATGGATATTACTTTTTTGGAGTTATTTGCGGGACCCAGTGCAGCATCAAAGTATAACTTTAACAATTTATTCGTCCCTTTCAGATGCGTTACAACTGACATTGAAGCCAGTGAATCAGTAATCATGAAAAATGGACAATTGGGAGATGCTATTCGGGCATCTATGTCGGTACCATTTTATTTTTCGCCCATCAGGGTAAAAGGTAAATTGCTGTTTGATGGTGGCATGTACAATAATTTCCCGGTGGATGTTGCCTATGCTGATTTTTCCCCCGATATTATCATTGGCAGTAAAGCTGCAAGTAATTTTGCACCTCCAGAGGAAGATGACATTATCTCTCAATTGCAAAACATGTTAATGTCAAATACTGATTATTCTCTTATTCCCGGCAAAGGAGTAATTATTGAGCCTGAGTTAGGGAATATGAATTTAACCGACTTTAGCAGGGCAAAAGAATACATTGATAGTGGTTATAATCATACAATGAATATAATTGATACCATTAAATCTTTAGTCAGTCGTAAATCAGATCCAAAAGAATTGTTTCAGAAACGCTTGAGTTTTCAAAATAAAATACCTCCAATAGCTGTAGAATCAATTCAAATTGAAGGATGTAATATTTACCAGTCCACCTTTGTAAATCGGCACATAAAGCGTAAGCGAAAGTATCTGAATATGGATGATTTGAAATGGGAGTATTATAAGCTTCTGGCCGACAATAATATAACTTCAATTTATCCGGCTTTATTGTTCGATTCACTTTCTTCCGCATATCATCTCAATTTCCAGGTAAAAAAAGCGAGTGATTTTATGGTAGATTTCGGTGGCAATATTTCATCTAAGTCAGTAAATGAAGCATACATCGGATTACAATATAATCATTTTGGTGTAACGTCTTCAAACTATAATATGGGTTTGTATTTTGGGCGCTTTTATAGTGGGATCAGAGTAAATACAAGAATCGATTACCCTTCCAGACTGCCTTATTATTTACAGGCTTCATATGTACTACATTATCGCGATTATTTTAAAAATACAACCTATTTTGTGGAGGATAAAACCCCATCATATCTGTTAAGAAGTGAGTATTATGGAGAAGTTGAGTTTGGTATCCCTATCACAAATCGTTCAAGGTTAAGCGCGGGCCTGACAACAGGGAAACTTGCAGATGATTATTATCAGACCAACTATTTTTTAAGAAGTGACACAACAGACCGTACCAGTTTTCTTTTTACATCGCCATTCATGCGATTTGAATACAATACATTGAATAGAAAACAGTACCCTACAACTGGTGCAAAGCATTATTTGTCATTACAATATGTCATAGGTGAAGAAAGACACGTTCCAGGTTCTACGTCACAAGCAAGGCATTTATATTCAGGTTTGCATCAGTATTGGCAATTCAGGGCAATTTCCGAAAGTTATTTTAATGCGCTGGCAGATATCAAAACCGGCCTTTATGCAGAATTGTATTTTTCTAATAAGCAGTTTTTTAACAACTATACTGCAACTGTACTAATGGCTCAGCAATTTCAACCTACACTCGAAAGTTCTACAATGTTTTTACCTGGCTATAGAGCACATAATTATATAGCACTTGGAGTCAAAGAAATTTTCTCAATAACCAAATCTTTGGATTTTAGAACCGAATTGTATTTTTTCCAACCCTTTAAACAAATATTTGCTGACCAGGAAAGTTTGCTGGCATATTACGGGGACGAATTTAAAAACAATGCATATACTGCTTCTGCATCTTTTGTTTACCAAACCCGAATAGGTCCAATGAGTTTGGCTTTGAACTATTATGAAAAACGAAAGGAATCATTTTCTGTGATGTTTAATATCGGCTTTATCCTTTTTAACAAGTTTGGTTTAGAATAATATTCATTTACCAATTTCAATACATCCTATTAATTCAAGAATTACGAATTTAAATTATACTGTTAAATCAAAAGGTGAGATTAAAAGGTTAAGAATAGCACCAGGTAAAATTTCTGAAAATAAAAATTCAAGAGAAAGGGAAGAATTCCAATTAATTGTTATTTTTGCAACTGATCTTGAGCCAATCATTGTGATTTGAAGAAATTCAAATGTGATGAACTCTATTTTTTTTATATGTAATAATTTGAACATTATCGTTTTCAATATTTAAGGGGAAACGAATTCTACAACTGTTAAAAACAGAAATTATGGAAAAAGAAAAGTCACTACCTGAAAAGGATGCAGTAGAACTCGAAATTACTGAAAATCAACCTGCAGAGTTGATCAACCAAGTAGAGGGAGAAATGGATGAAATCAAACATTCTCTTCCTGATGAAAAGCAAGTTGAACCAGATACTCAATCAGAAAGTTCAACAGATCATGACCTGATTAATGAGGCCTTTCTTCCCACGGAAACAGAGTCAGTAGAAGCAACATTAAAAGATGAAAATATAGATGATCCTGCATCAGATTTGGATCAAATGGACGTCATGGTACCTATTACTTCCGTGAGTTCCAGTGAGGGTCATAAAATTGAAAAAAAATCAGTAGAGAAAATCAAAACAGAAAAATATGTACCTGTTGATGATGATGATAATCTTTCAGATATCAGTTATGATGACGTTGATATAGATTCGTATTCACGTGAGCAGATTGTAGAGGCACTTGCCGAAATAGTGAATGAAACAGACATCTCATTAATTAAAAAGAAGATTACTTCCCTTAAAGTTGCTTTTCTGAGAGAGAATAAAATTGCACGAGAGAAAAAACGTGAAGAATTTATAGCTGCAGGTGGTAATATCGAAGAATACGTGACTGATCTTGACAATATTGAAGAAAAATTCAAAGCCCTTTTTGATATCTACAAACAAAATAAGGCCAAATTTAATAAATCACAGGAGGAGCTAAAACTCCAAAATCTCGAGTTGAAAAAGCAGATTCTTGAAGAACTCAAAGTTTTAAATAATTCAGAAGAAACACTGAAAAAGACTTACGACGAATTCAAGATTTTACAGGAACGATGGAAAGAAATTGGTATCGTACCACAAGCAGAAATTAACAACTTATGGCAAAGTTATCATTTCCTGGTCGAAATGTTTTTTGATAAAGTCAAGATTAATAAAGAATTGCGAGATTTGGATTTACGAAAAAATCTGGAGCTCAAAGTTGAACTTTGTGAGAAAACAGAAGAATTATTAATTGAACCTTCCATCACTAAATCATTTAAGGAATTGCAGAACTTTCATGAACAATGGAAAAAAATTGGCCCGGTTCCAATGGATGTAAAAGATGATATTTGGGAAAGATTTAAGCAGGCAACCGATAAAATTAATGAACGTCGTAGAGAGTTTTATGGTGATTTGCATGAAGAGCAAACTAAAAATCTTGAAGCCAAATTAGCATTGTGCGAGCAGGCTGAAGAATTACTGGAAACCGAATCAAATACATTGAAAGAATGGCAGGAGCAAACAGATAAAGTTAATAAACTTCTTGAGGAATGGAAATCGATTGGACCGGCCCCTAAAAAAGTTAATGATGAGGTTTGGAAGCGATTTAAATCATTGCTAAATGGTTTCTTTGAAATAAAAAAGGAGTTTTACTCAAAGTTAAAAGAACAACAGTTAAACAACTACAATAAAAAACTTGATTTATGTTTACAGGCTGAAAGCCTAAGAGATAGTGACGATTGGAAAAAAACAACTGACGATCTGATTAATCTTCAAAAAGAGTGGAAAACTTTAGGTCCCGTACCTAAAAAATATTCAGATAAAGTATGGAAGAGATTTAGAGCAGCTTGCGATGATTTTTTCAATAAAAAAGCTAAATATTATTCAAATATTCACATCCATGAAGAAGCAAATTTGAATCAAAAAATTGAATTGATTCAAAAAATCAAAAACTATAGTTTTGGTGCAGACAAAAAGCAAAATCTTGTTGTGTTTAAAGATTTCCAGAGAGAATGGATGCAAATAGGCCATGTTCCGATTAAAGAAAAGGAAAAACTTCAGGTTGAGTTCCGAAAGGCCATTAATGCACATCTTGAACATTTGAAAATTAATCAGACTGAGATTAATACCATTAATTATAAATCAAAAATTGAAAATTTGAGCGATAGCCCTGCTACTCGAAACATGATTTATAAAGAACGTAGCTTTCTTTCAAATAAGATTAGTAAGATGAAAGAAGATATTAATTTATGGGAGAACAATGTTGGTTTCCTGGCTAATTCGAAAAACGCAAATTTACTGAAGGCCGAATTTGAGAAAAAAATTGAGAGTGCCAAAAACGATTTAGCTTTAATGGAGTCAAAACTTAAGGTGCTTAACAGTGCCGACATTGGATAACTTTTTATTTGAGAAATTATTTTAAAAAATAAATGGCCGGTAATTCATTTGGTAAAATATTTTCATTTACTTCCTTTGGTGAATCTCATGGGGTTGCCATTGGAGGTATTATTGATGGATGTCCTTCGGGTATTACCATTGATGCGGATTATGTTCAATCCGAACTAAATCGCCGAAAACCTGGTCAGTCGGAGATTACAAGCCCACGCTCTGAAGATGATACCGTTGAGTTTTTATCCGGTATTTTTGAAGGAAAAACCACAGGAACTCCCATTGGATTTATTATAAAAAATAAGGATCAACAATCAAAGGATTATGATCATCTTAAAAATGTGTATCGTCCGTCTCATGCTGATTATACCTATGATAAAAAATATGGGGTACGCGACCACAGAGGAGGAGGACGATCTTCTGCCAGAGAAACAGCAACAAGGGTTGTAGCAGGGGCAATTGCTAAATTAATTTTAAAAAAATATAAGATTGAAGTGCTGGCCTATGTGTCACAAATCGGATCTGTTTCAATGGATAATGATTCAACTGTAATTTCTTCGGAAAGTGTTGAACAATCAATGGTTAGATGCCCGGATGTAAATTCGTCCGAGAAAATGATAGCTTTGGTTCAACAACTAAAAAAGGAAGGTGATTCAACCGGAGGCATCATTAGTTGTAACATTGAAAATTGTCCGGCCGGTCTTGGTGAGCCTGTTTTTGATAAATTGCATGCCGATCTTGGCAAAGCCATGCTAATCATTAATGCTGTAAAAGGTTTTGAATTTGGCCATGGTTTTAAAAGCGCAGCAATGCGGGGTTCACAATTAAATGATTCATTTCGAAATGAAGACGGAAAGATTTTGACCAAATCGAATTTTTCCGGAGGTATACAAGGCGGCATTTCAAACGGAGAGCGAATCTATTTTAAGGTAGCATTTAAACCTGTAGCTACTATTATGAAACAACAGCAAACCGTTAATAAATCGGGTGAAAATGTTGATTTTAAAGCAGAAGGCCGACATGATCCATGCGTTGTTCCAAGAGCCGTGCCAATTGTTGAATCGATGGCAGCATTGGTGCTGGTTGATCATTTGCTACGTAATAATTTGTATAACTACAATACTTAAACAGAAGAACTGCAAAAAAACAGATTTAATACTAGGATATTATTTTGATAATTAATAATTTTGCAGTCCGAAAAAATAATTAGTTAAAAATGGCAAAGAAGAGTAAAGACGCAAGAGGACAGATTATCTTAGAGTGTACAGAGCATAAAGCAAGCGGTATGCCAGGCACATCAAGATACATTTCAACCAAAAATAAAAAAAATACTCCTGAACGACTTGAATTGAAAAAATTCAATCCGATCTTGAAAAAAATGACTGTTCATAAAGAAATTAAATAATATAAGTTATGGCTAAGAAAGTAGTTGCGAGTTTACAATCGGCAGGTAAAGATTTCGCCAAAGTTATCAGGATGGTAAAATCTCCAAAAACAGGTGCATATACCTTTAAAGATACTATTGTTGCGAACGATCAGGTAAAAGAATTCTTGAAAAAATAATTGATCATTACAAATGATATTAAGAAGCTTTTTCCGAATAGGAAGAAGCTTTTTTTTTAAATAAATAAAGCAATGAGCGTATTTAGTTTTTTCTCAAAAGAAAATAAAAAACCTGACTTGGACAAGGGTTTGGAAAAAACAAGAGCAAGTGTTTTTTCTAAAATATCCAAAGCTATTGTTGGTAAATCAAAAGTTGACGATGAAGTTCTGGATAATCTGGAAGAAGTATTGGTAAGTTCCGATGTTGGAGTTGGTACCACACTTAAAATCATTGCCAGAATTGAAGAACGAATAGGCCGCGATAAATACCTCGGAACTTCTGAATTAAATAAAATTTTAAAAGAAGAGATTGCCGCGTTATTAAAAGAAAATATTCAGGGTGAAGCTACAGGATTTGATTTAAAAGGGATAAAAACGCCTTATGTGATTATGGTTGTCGGAGTAAACGGCGTTGGAAAAACAACTACAATAGGGAAATTGGC
>PHDM01000042.1 GCA_002840985.1 Bacteroidetes bacterium HGW-Bacteroidetes-17 | reverse complement strand
TTGCCCTGATTACTATTTCACCAATCATTCTGATCATCTACACCCTTGTAGTTAAAGGAATTGGACAAATAAATTTAAGCTTTTTTACCGAAACTGCACCAAATACTTTTGATGCGATGACTGCTGTTAATAACGGTGAAATCATCCCGGGTGGAATTTTAAATGGCATTGCAGGTACGGTATTTATGGTTTTAATGGCTAGCATCATTGCGATCCCGCTTGGAATATTGATTGGCTTATTTTTATACGAAAATCCGGGAAAATTTTATGCAAATATTGTTCGTGACATCGCTGATATTCTGCAAGGCGTTCCATCAATCGTTTTAGGTTTAATCTCTTATATCTGGATAGTCAAAAATGTAACTTCGGGATTTTCCGCGTTAGCCGGAAGTGTTGCGCTTGCAATTATGATGTTACCCTTAATTTTGCGTTCAACCGAGGAGACGTTAAAAATGATCCCAACAAGCCTGAAGGAAGCTGGGGCCGCATTAGGAGTTCCTTATCATAAAATTATTTTACGGGTGCTAATCCCAACAGGGTTTAGCGGTTTATTGACAGGTATTTTATTGGCTATTTCGAGGGTTATAGGCGAAACCGCCCCCCTGATGTTAACGGCACTTGGATCTTCCGTTGTTAATTTTCATCTTGACAAACCCACCAATGCAGTTCCATTATTAATCTGGGAATTTTATAATAATCCGAACATGGTTAATTTAATTTGGAGTTCATCCTTATTTCTGATGGCCTTTATATTAACTTTAAATTTGATTTCTAAACGAATCGCATCAAAAAGAGGAGCTTTCTAATGACAATATCAAACTTAAATATTAAAGAACCTGTTTTAAGTATACACGATTTATCGATCGCTTACGAAGAAGGCAAGTATGCTGTAAAAGATGTAAGTGCGGATATTAAAAAAGATTCAATTACAGCAATAATGGGCCCTTCGGGTTGCGGAAAAAGTACGCTTCTTCGTGCCTTAAATCGAATGCACGATTTATATCCAAGCATTATCACAAAAGGTAAAATTGAATTAAACGGGGTTGATATTTCAGAAATGTCGAACATTAACCTGCGACGAAAAGTAGGAATGGTTTTTCAGCGCCCAAATCCATTTCCGACCATGAGCATTTATGATAATGTGATTGCCGGATATAAACTGAACGGGATTCGTCAAAACAAAACTGAACGGGATGAAATTGTTGAAAAATCATTGATTGATGTTTCTCTCTGGAACGAGGTAAAAGATTCGTTACAGAAAAAAGGTACTTTTTTATCAGGCGGACAACAACAACGACTGTGCATTGCACGGGCCCTTGCATTTCAGCCCGATGTGATCTTACTCGATGAACCTACCTCGGCCTTAGATCCAATTGCCACAGCTAAAATTGAAGAATTATTGCTGGAGCTTAAAAATAAATACTCCATTGTTTTGGTTACGCATAACATGGCTCAGGCAGCGCGAATTTCAAACCAATCGATGTTTATGTATCTTGGCGAATTGGTTGAATACGGTAAAACCAAAGCCATGTTTACCAACCCAAGCGACAAACGAACAGAAGAATATTTAACCGGAAAATTCGGATAAAAACCCAAATCTCATGAACCCAAAAAAAGAACTTGCCATCAAAAAAATAGTCGATGATTTTGAAAGTCTTTCAAATCTGGTATTACTCCAGTTGAACAATCTTGAAAAAATTATTGATGATTTTTCTGTAGAAAACGCAAACTCAAAAGAAAAAACACTTGAAAAGAACGAGGCCAAACTCGATCAGTTCGAAGTTAAAATAAGTGAGCGCATTATTAATGCCATCGTACTTTATCAGCCAATGGCATCTGATTTAAGAAAACTTTTTGCGATTTACCGGATGACACTTAATCTTGAGCGAATTGGTGATATGGTGATCAATATTATTCACTATATGCAGCAAATTAACAATCCGGCTTTATTTCAGAAAAATTCAGTACTCATTAAAAATATGCTGATCATGAGTACAAACATGGTCACTAAAGCACTATTATCGTTCACAAATAATGATAAGTCGTATGCCATTTGGACCATTAAAAATGATGAGGTAATTGATGAGCTAAATCATAAGCTGATGAAAAATGCCATTAAGCAAGATTACATAGATGACAAAATGCAGGATTTATTATTAAACTTCATCAACCTGAAGGGCATTATTTCAGATATCGAAAGAATTGCCGATCATGCGACCAATATTGCCGAAGCATCAATTTATGCTTCTGAGGGCACGGATATCAGGCATCGGGGAATTGAAAACCTTGATGAACTTTAAAATTTCTGATTAATCAAAAAAATAATGAACGACAAAAAAAACAAAATACTGATTGTGGACGACGAGGAAGATCTGTGTGAAATCATTCAGTTTAACCTCAACGGAGAAGGTTATGATACCGATGTAGCCAGTTCGGCTGAAGCAGTACTAAAAATGGATCTTGGCCAATATAAATTGATTCTTTTGGATGTGATGATGGGGCAAATATCAGGATTTAAATTGGCCGATATCATGAGAAAGGAGCTAAAATTAAGCACACCAATCATATTTATTACTGCTAAAACGACCGAAAACGATTTACTCACCGGGTTTAGCTTAGGTGCTGATGACTACATCACCAAACCTTTTTCAATTAAAGAACTTACTGCAAGAGTTAAAGCAGTTTTGAGTCGTTCAAAATCCCAGGATTATCAGCCTGATCAGGTTTTAAAAATTGAAGATGTAGAACTGAACTTTAATAAAAAGGAACTTATTATAAAAGGACAGGCCGTAAGTTTGACCCGTAAAGAATTTGAGATACTGAATTTATTAATGTCTAATACCGATCGTATTTTTAGTCGTGAAGAAATATTAAGAACAGTATGGGAGGATGACATTATTGTAACCGATCGAACGGTTGACGTACATATTTCCAGACTTCGAAAAAAGATGAATGAGCACGGCGAATATCTAAAAAACAAAGCCGGTTACGGTTATTGTTTTGATTACAGTTAAAACATAATTTGATAAAAATGAAACGTCCATCTGACATTGATAAATAAAAAATAAACAGATGAAAATAAAGTTGACTTTTAAACGAAGATTATTCCTATACTTATTTATTATACTGGTGGGTTTTACTACGCTTGTGCTTGTATTCCAATCACAAAGGGAAAGTGAATTCAGGCGAAGCCAACTCGAAAATACACTGGATAATATTACCGTTACATCCAATAAATATTTACAGAAATATAATATTCTGAATACGGGTGAATTTTCAAGCTTAAACACCTTAATGGATATCCTCCCGCAATCTTCAATCCGAATTACTGTTATTGATGCTAAGGGGATTGTTCTCTTTGATAGTGAAGTTAAAGATGTAACATTATTGGAAAATCATTTGAGCCGACCCGAAATCCAGGAATCAATCGGAGCCGATTTTGGTGCCAATATCAGAAGATCTTCAAGTACTCACGAAACTTATTATTATTACGCAAAATTCTACGGTAAATATTTTATCCGAACGGCTGTTTTGTACGATATAAGTATCATTAATTACCTTAAATCGGAACGTTTATTTTGGGTTTTCATTATTGCATTATTTTTTATTATTTGGGTTGTTTTAACGGCAGTAACAAATAAATTTGGGAAAACAATCGATCGGCTCAAAGATTTTGTAATCCGATTGCATAATCATGAAAACATTTCAAAAGAATACGATTTTCCGGATGATGAATTAGGGGTGATCAGCCGTCAAATTGTTGAAGTTTACGAAGAACTGAAAACAGCCAAGGACGAAATTACCCTTGATAAAGAAAAGCTATTCAACCATCTGTATGCCCTAAATGAGGGAGTTGCATTCTTCTCTTCCGAGAAAAAGAAGATTTTGACCAATAACTATTTTATTCAATTTCTGAATATCATTTCCGATAAATCAAGTATTTCGGCCGAAAAAATATTTGAGGCTGAAGAATTTCAACCCATTTTAAATTTTATTAACGAATACCTAAAAGCCGATCGTTTTATTACAAGGGAACAGTTGCCTCAAAAAGACCACAGTTTAAATAAAAATGGCCGGTATTTCGACATTAAGTGTATCATTTTCCCCGATAAAAGCTTTGAAATTATCATTATTGATACCACACGGTTTGCCAAGCGTCAGCTGATGAAGCAACAAATGACCTCAAATATTGCACACGAACTTAAAACACCTGTTGCAGCGGTTATGGGTTATTTGGAAACCCTTCAAAATAACAAACTCGATAAAGAAAAACAAACTCATTTTATTGATAAAGCTTATGCCCAGGCATATCGTTTAAAAGATTTGATTGAGGACATTCAGGTATTAAACCAGATTGAAGAAGCCAGTGGTAAATTTAAATTTGAATCTTTAAAACTAAAAGAAATTATTGATGAGGTTGTTGAAAATTTAAAAGTCAGGCTCGAAGAAAATAAGATCAATTTAAATTGCAGCATTGGCAGCGAAGTTATTGTAAATGGAAATCATTCTTTATTGCTCTCCATTTTTTATAATCTGATCGATAACTCTTTAAAATATGCCGGCCAAAATATTTCGATAAATATTTCGCTTTATTCTGAAGATAAAAATTATTATTATTTCTCGCTTAGCGATACCGGGCAAGGTATCCCGGAGGAGCATTTAAACCGGATTTTTGAACGATTTTACAGGATTGATTCGGGGCGTTCGCGAAAAACCGGAGGAACGGGTCTGGGTCTGGCAATAGTCAAAAATGCCATTCATTTACATCAGGGCGACATTTCGGCCAGAAATGCCAAAGATGGCGGGCTTGAGTTTTTGTTTACTTTAACTAAATGTGCCGAATCGCACTTTTAAAATTAGTTGGAAACTTCAGGTGTATAATTAGTATTTATCAACATAAATTTTTAAGCCGTTTATTAATCATAAATGGCTTTTTTGTTTTACCCCTCTGTCAGACATTCGACTGACATCCCTGCCTACGGCAAGGCAGGTTTCCTGATTTTCAGGGGAGAGTAATAGGAAATCTCGCGGCAAGCCACGAGGAGTTGTTTGATTAAAAAACACAGGGTAACATCTTTGTAATAATTATATAATGCTGCCTTAATCTCTGCTTAACTACTTACCTGCAATTTTGCTGAAAATTTAAAACTAAACGCAAAATTGAAAAACAAAATGAAAAAAAATTTAATAATTCTATCAGTCGTAATTTTAAGCAGCTTTATGCTTTTAACTTCATGTAAAAAAGATGAGGTTCTTCCCGATGCACCTATCGTTAATGCTCCAGCTGCTGCTATCAACGTTGATGCAAGTCAAAGTGTTGCAGTTACTTTTAATGTTGTTGTTCCAGGTGGATTTTCTTCGGCTTCGGTAAGCGCATTAAATGGAACAGCGGTTATTTCAACCAAACCCGAAGTAAGTGCTACAACCGGTAATGTTGAGGTTTCATTTACAGCCGGAAATACTGCTGGTGCTGGTTCAATAACACTAACTGTAACCGATAAAAACCAAAAAACAGATGATGCAACTGCAATTATTTCTGTTGCTGAGGAAATACTTATCATTCCGGTTACTGGCAATATCACCACGAATACAACCTGGGAAACAGGTAAAACTTATATTTTGCAAAGTCGTATTGCAGTTGTGAATGGGGTTACACTAACCATTCAACCCGGTGTTATCGTTAAAGGCGCAGCCGGAAGTGATGCAAACGCAACCGCATTGATCATTGCCCAGGGTGGCAAAATTAATGCCGTAGGAACAGCAACACAACCTATTATCTTTACTTCTGTTGCCGATCAAATTGAACCCGGACAAATTGCAAGTCCTAATCTTAATCCTACACTCAATGGATTATGGGGTGGTTTAATTGTTTTAGGAAAAGCCCACATATCTTATAAAAATGCCAATGGAGATAGCCAAACAGCATCAATTGAGGGTATCCCTGCTAACGACCCGAATGGAATTTATGGTGGTACACTCGATGCAGATAATTCCGGGGTAATCAAATATATTTCAATTCGCCATGGTGGAACAAACATTGGTGAAGGAAATGAAATCAATGGTCTGACACTAGGAGGAGTTGGTTCCGGAACCGTAATTGAAAATGTTGAAGTTATTTCTAACCAGGATGATGGTATCGAATTTTTTGGTGGAACCGTAAATGTAAAAAATGCATTGCTTTGGAACATAGGTGACGATGCACTTGATACCGATCAGGCTTTTGCCGGTACAGTTGATAACTTCGTGATCATTAACCCGGGCGATGAGTGTTTTGAATTGGATGGTCCGGAAGGAACTTACGCCGGAGCAGGCCATACCATTAAAAATGGGATCGTAAGTGTTAAAAATGCTCAGGGTTTGATCGATTTTGATGCCAGTACCGACATAAACATGATGAACATCTATTTCAGGGATCTTACCGCCGGGCAAGATGTTGAGGAATATGATGTTTATTCAGCTAATACTAAAGGATTTGCTTCATCTGCATTCCAGGTTACCTTACCAGCAGGATCTCTGGTTACAGATTTCTTTAAAAAAGGATCAGATGCCATTACAACTTCAGTTGCCGCAGGTGCTGCAACAGTCGGAGCTGATCTCACAAAATTCAATACATGGACCTGGGCTTCAGTAGCAGGTCAATTAACAGGTTTATAAAAATTAAAAATATATTTGGTTCATTAACTCATAGGCAAATTTTGCCTATGGGTTTTTGATTTATACTATTGAAATAAAATAAATTATGCAAATTAATAAATTGTTGTTTATCATCCCATTGTTAATGTTTACAAATTTGTCAATTGGCCAGAATGGTTTTATCAGGGGTTCTGTTTTTGATGGAAAAACAGGAGAATCATTGCCCGGTGTAACTATTTTTGTGGAAGGAACAGGAAACGGTACAACGACCGATTTGGATGGTAAATTTAATTTGGGGATCGCCTCTGGGACCTATCAATTAAGAATTTCTTATATTTCTTACGAAACACTAAATATTACTGATGTTGTTGTAAAAGCTGATGAGGCTACATTATTCGACAACCTTAAATTAAACGAAGTCGCAGTCCAGCTAGGTGAAACGGTCATTACTGCTACAGCTATTCGAAATACAGAATCGGCCCTGCTTACCATGAAACAAAAATCTGCGAATGTGATCGATGGTATTTCTTCTGCCGGACTTCGTAAAATTGGCGACTCAAATGTGGCATCGTCCATGAAACGCGTAACAGGTGTCTCGGTTGAGGGTGGAAAATATGTATTTGTCCGCGGATTAGGTGATCGTTACACAAAAACTGTCATGAACGGGTTAGATATTCCGGGTCTTGATCCGGATAGAAATACCCTGCAAATGGATATTTTTCCCACTAATATTATTGAAAATTTAGTGGTTAGTAAATCATTTAGTGCAGATTTGCCTGCCGATTTTACCGGAGGAGTAATCAATATCAACATTAAAGCATTCCCTGAAACCAAACAGGCTAACATTTCTCTGGGTTTGGGATACAATAAAAACGCTCATTTTAATCCTGATTATTTGACTTATGAAGGTGGTAAAACCGATTGGTTGGGATTTGATGATGGAACCAGGGATATCCCCGCGACTGAAAATATTCCGTTTTTTGTAGATGTGATAAGTCAGAATGATCCGATAAACTCAGAGGTAGGACAAAGATTTGGTTCTATTCTTAAAGCTTTTAATCCAATAATGGCAGCCGAAAAGCAAAAAAGTTTAATGGATTTTGACTTGGGTGCCTCATTTGGAAATCAATTTGAAGCAGGAAACTATACATTGGGTTATATTTTATCGCTATCGTATAAAAACAATTCCGATTTTTATGAAAACGCTCAATTTAGCAGATATGGCTTAGCCAGTGATCCGAATGTAACCGAGTTGGAAAGAAGAGAATATCAACTCGGAAATTATGGGGTAAATAATGTATTCGCCAGTGGTTTGGCCGGATTTGCACTTAAAACAAAAAATGCTAAATACCGAATCAACCTGATGCATCTTCAAAATGGGGAATCTCAAGCTGCAATTTTCGACTATGATAAATCAAATCTGGGAACTACATTCTCCGGTTTTCAACATACTCTTCAATATAGCCAAAGAGAGCTTACCAACATTCTGGTTGACGGGAAGTATTCTTCTCCTGAATCTAACTGGGAAATTGAATGGAAGCTTTCGCCAACCCTTTCAGCGCTTAAAGATCCCGATATCCGTTTCACCCGTTATAAGGTTGAAAACGGAACTGTTGGAATTGGTACAGAAGTAGGATTTCCACAAAGGATATGGAGAGATTTGAAAGAAATTAATTTAGCGGGGGTGCTTCACCTAACAAAAGTTTTTGAGGTTAAAGGTGAAAAGGTGAAGTTGAAATTTGGCGGAGCTTACACTTATAAAGAACGTGATTATAATATCCGAAGCTTTGCCATAAATATCCGAAATGTTCCTTTAACAGGTGACCCGAATGAAATTTTCAGCCCCGACAATTTATGGCCCTATCATGGCGATCCTTATCAGGGAACAACCTATGAAGCTTCTTTCATTCCCGACAATCCGAATAAATTCAACTCGAATGTTAAAAATACAGCAGGCTATGTGTCTTTTGAATTTAATCCGTTCAAAAACCTAAAAACAATTGCAGGTGTACGGGTTGAAAATTACGAACAACGTTACACGGGCCAGGATCAATTGGGTGAAAATATTTTGGATAATGATCTGGTTATAGATAAACTTGATTTTTTTCCAACCATAAATATGATTTTTAATTTGAATGATAAACAAAACTTACGATTATCATATGCCAAAACCATTGCCAGGCCTTCGTTTAAAGAATTATCCTATTCTCAAATTTTTGACCCAATTAGTGGCCGCACATTTATCGGTGGTTTATTTAAAGATGAAAACGTATTCACCCACGAAGTATTTTGGGATGGGAATCTGACCAGTACCGATATTCAAAACCTTGATTTTCGTTGGGAGTATTTTCAGGAAAACAGTCAAACGATTTCATTTAGTTTGTTTTACAAAATGTTTAACAATCCGATTGAGCTTGTTCAATATGCCAGGGTGCCAGGCTCATTTCAGCCAAGAAATGTTGGGGACGGAAAAGTTTATGGGGCAGAAATCGAGTTAAGGCAAAATTTAGATTTTATCAGGTCAAACTTGAGCAAATTAAGTTTCAATGTTAATTTCACTTATATAAAATCCGAAATTGAATTAAGCAATATCGAATATGTTTCCAGGTTAAGCAATGCACGTAACGGACAGTCAATTGGTAAATACCGCGATATGGCAGGTCAGGCACCATTTATTATTAATGCGGGCCTTGCATATGGTGGTGGTGAAAATGGTTTTTGGAAAAGCCTGGAAGCCGGATTATATTATAATGTTCAGGGCGAAACCTTACAGTATGTTGGCATTGCTGATCGACCCGATATTTATTCGGTCCCCTTTCACAGTTTGAATTTTAATGCCAGCAAAAATTTTGGTAAAAATCAGCATTTTCAAATTGGCTTAAAAATTGAAAATTTGCTAAACAACAATAAGGAATCGGTTTATAAATCTTTTAAAGTTGCGGATCAGTTTTATTCTAGCATAGATCCAGGAACCACTTATCAGGTAAAATTAAGTTATACATTTTAATGCAATGTTCTCTGAACAGATTATGAACCTAAAAAATCAATACTTTACTAATAAACAATTACAGAATGAAAATAAAATATAATCCCGGGTTAATAATAGCAAGCGTCTTAATTTTCGTGGCAATTGCCGTTAACGCACAAAGTATTCAAATTAAAGATGGGCTTTATTATAAAATGGGAATGCTTTATACAGGAGTTCATGTTGAACATTATGATAATAAACAACCAAAGGCCCAGTATGAAATTAAAAATGGAGCCCTGGATGGATTAACCCTTTTCTATTACGAAAGTGGTTCAAAAAAAGAACAAAGTTCATATAAAGAAGGAAAAAAAGATGGTACATGGATCAATTGGAGCGAAAAAGGATCTAAAATAGCCGAAGCTCATTATGTGAGTGATAAAAAGCATGGAGCGTGGTTTATTTGGGATGAGAAAGGCAATCTTTTGTATGAGATGCACTATCGTATGGGTGAAAAAACAGGGATCTGGAAAATGTACGATGCCTCGGGTAAATTAATTAATGAAAGAACCCATCAGGGCACAAATTAACATTATTGTAACAGCAAGGTAATATTAACTCAACTACTTTATGGTTTCTTTGCTTTGAATTTAAACAACAAACAAAATGAAAAAAATTCTGATCTCTGCCGTTTTAGTTATTGTTACGATTATTGCTTTTACGGCAAATAGCTCAAAAGAAACTAATACAGACGTTGCAAACATAAGTGTTACCTTAAGCGGAAAAGTTATTGATCTGGTTTCCGGCGAAGCTCTAACAGGTGTTGGAATCGAAATTGAAGGTTCAAACAAAAAAGTTTATTCTGACTTTGATGGGAACTATACCATTTCAAATCTAAAACCAGGTGAATATAATGTTATCGCTTCTTATATTTCATATAACAAAAGTTATATCGAAAAAATTAAAGTGAATGGTAACGAAGCTCTGAATATTAAATTGCAAACTTCAAAATAAAATAATGTCAATTGGCATTATTCATATATCCTGCTTAAAATGAAATAGCGAGTATTTTCATAGCTCGCTATTTTTATTCTTTTATTTTTTGATGAATATTAATTTTATCAACAGCCCTACTATCGGACTAAAAAGCATACTAATAAAAAATAGCCCTTCTGTTCCCAGTTTATCATTCTTAGAAATATTTTCTGAAACAATTAAAGAGCCTGTATACCATAGGGTGAATACGATGATGATCATTGTTTCGTTCATGGCCTGTTGTTTTAAAAATAAAAAATAAGCAAATAAACAACCGGAATCAAAATTCCAAGAATGGTCATCCAGGCACCACGTTTGGTTATTCCCTTGGGTCCTCTCACAATAAATAATCCCGTGATGGCAATCAGTATAAGTGCTCCGGAAAAAAGATCTGAATACCAGGTCCAATATTTTACTGGATTGTAATGCAAATAATTCATGGGCTTAAAAAACATTCTACGTTTGATGCTTTCAAATAATCCTTTTCCGGTTTCTAAATCAACAAAAAGAGTTCCGTCTTTTAAAAAAACTTTTAAGTCTGTTTTTGAAGGAAAATAATGGTTCAGGTAAGCATTTTCGATTTCATTTTCGGCTAATATATTTTTGATGAAGGCCTTATCTATATTGTCTGTTGGCTCAACTTGAAATTCTCGTGTTGTAATTACATAATTAGGGTTCCAATCTTGCATGTGATTAATTGCTATCCCCGACAGGCAATAAATAATAGTCATTCCGAAAAAGAAATAACCAAAATCCCGGTGGATCACCCGATTCCATTTTCTCCAATTAAAATTCATATTCAAAAACTTAATGTAAAAAAATTAAAAATAGGATGTCCGATAAGTATAAAATCAATCAATATAGTCACATCGAGCAACGTCGAGATGTTTAATCATTAATGGACTCAAGATTTCGACATTTATCCGCCTTTGGCAGAAGTTTAATTTGACCAATTAAAAAGTCTTATTGGACTTCCCCTTTAAGGAATAACCGTTTTTTATTCTTCTTTTTCTTTGGCTTTAATCATTTCATAATTTTTACAAACTATTGAATAGAATGCCAAATAACCTTTTTCGTTTTCTGCTATTTGTTTTCTGTAGTTGGCAATGCTTTCGGCAGCAGCAACATGCTCTCCCATATCCGCGGCTTCACCTTTTCCTAAACCATGCCCGTCGCCCCCTTCAGTATTTGACGACATTAATTCACTTTCCCACTTCATTAAATACTCTTCGTCAATAATAAGTTCTTCAACAATGCCTTCAACTTTAATTACACTTCCTACCAAATTGGTATTAAATGCTGCCATTGATTCGTTGGGAGTAATTTTTACCGATGCTTCTGATCCTTCTTCAACTAAAAACATTTTTTTACCTCCATGTTCACAAACATGATTAACCGTTCCGGTTAATACAATTTCCTTGCCCACTAAATCAGCGGCTATGATGTCAAAATCATCTACATGTAATTCTGTTAATGTAGCAACCTCATCGCTTTCGTTTTCTGCTTTTTGTGTTTGGTTTACACATGAAACAAATAATGCAGAAATAAAAAATACGATCATGAATTTTTTGGTCATTTTTCCTCCTTTGTTAATTGGGTTGTGTGATATTTAGAACTATTATTTTTCTACTTTTCTTCCTTTTACTACTCTTTGTTGAACTCTTAAAATATAATCCTGATCTTTTTTAACCAGCAATTTGGCTTTTTCACTTCCCGGCTGAATCACATACTTTTCATTATCATAAACTATTTGTCCGAAATTTTGTAAATCACGATTAACCAATAACTCAAAATACTTACCAGTCAAGCCGGTTTTAAATATTAGATATTTATCTTCTCCTTCTTCAAAAGTCATATTTAGTAAACCGTCATCAACAAATTCGCAGGTACCCGGTGTGTTTTTTTTAATGATGATGGTATTAACTAATTTCCCATTTTCAAATTTAATGGCTCCATTTGCGATACCGGCCGAATCATAAGGTAACACTCTCTTAAATACGATTTTATTCGAATTATAAAATTGTACTTTTCCTATTTCAAGATCATACTCATCCAACTTAATTCTCATATCGTTGGTAAAAAATATTTTATTCGAACATGAAGTAGATAATAAAACGATTACACCTATAGACACGAAGTTTATAAAATATTTTTTCATTTTTTTGAATGATTGATTTATACAAAATCTTTAGTACGAATTTTATTTAATAATGTTCAGTTTCTTAGATATATCCAGCATTTTCAAAATAGGTAACTTTGCTTTATTAATAAGGGCTTCTGATAATATCATTTCAGGGGTCTCATTTTTTAAGCATAAATAAAGTTTTTCCATTGTATTTAACTTCATGTACGGGCAATCATTACAAGCACAAGTTTCATCTGTTGGCACAATAATAAATTCCTTATCGGGCGAATCTTTTTGCATTTGATGTAAGATACCGCTTTCAGTGGCTACAATATACTTTTTATTTGTATCTGATTTTGTAAAATTAAGCATGGCATTTGTAGAACCAATAAAATCAGCTAAAGCTAACACCTGGCCCTTACATTCAGGATGTGCTATTAATTTAGCATCCGGATGTTGAATTTTTAAATTAATGATAGCCTCAGTAGATAAAATATCATGTACCTCACAGGTACCATTCCATAATACCATATTTCTGCCCGAAATATTATTAATATATCCACCTAAATTTTTATCAGGTGCAAAAATTATTTTCTGATCTTTTGGTAATGAATTTACAATTTGAACCGCATTGCCTGATGTGCAAATGATGTCGGACATTGCTTTTATTTCAGCTGTACAGTTGATATAAGAAATTACCATATGCTCAGGATATTTGTTTTTAAATTTTTCAAAATCCCTTGGTGGACAAGAATCAGCTAAAGAACATCCTGCATTTAAATCGGGTACAACAACTTTTGTGTATGGATTCAAAATTTTTGCTGTTTCTGCCATAAAATGTACTCCGGCAAAAACAATTAAACTCGCATCAGTAGTTGTTGCTTTTTGCGCAAGGCCGAGACTATCACCCACAAAATCGGCAATATCCTGTATTTCCGGAATTTGATAATAATGTGCGAGAATGATCGCATTTTTTTCTTTCTTTAACCGAATTATTTCTTCAACTAATCTCATCCTTGTTCTGTGTTAATCGTTTATGCACCTTTCATAACAATGCAAAAATATATTTTTTAATGAATAGTGTTTTATATTTATCAGTCTTTATAATATATTATATAAATCTTTAAATAATTTTTATGGTAATTATATAGATTTGTTGATAAGGCTGAAAAGTATTTTGATCATAACTTGACAAAATTATTTTTACAGTTTAATTAACATATAATAATGATGCTTGTTTAATTTAGTTAATTGATAAATAATAACTTATAATAGATATTAACAGTTGTTAATTAACAATATTGTGAATATATTTAGTTTAATTTAATTAATACTTTAAGTTGATAACAGTTCAATAAATTATGAAAATTTGCCTATCTCTTTTAATTTTTTATGATTTAAGTTTTTAATTGTTAATTACTGATGTTTTTTTCTTTTTTAGTAACAGTAAATTTCAGAAATGAACTTTTTTTTGTTCATAAATGACATCAAATTGAAAATTAGAATAGTAGAAAATCAAACTAAATTTATTAAAAAATTAATTGGCTAATTATGAAGCTGATAATATCCATGCCTGAATTTTTAAGTACATTTGTAAATTAATGTTATTAACAATGATAAATAAAAATAATACAATACCTATTGCTTCGGATCATGGTGGATTTGAAATAAAAGAATATTTAAAAAAGAAATTAATAGAAGCAGGATATAATATTAAGGATATGGGGACTTACTCAATTGATAGTGTGGATTATCCCGATATGATCCATCCACTTGCCAAATCAATAAATGCCGGCGAATTTAAGTTGGGAATAATATTATGTGGTAGCGGAAATGGTGCTCAAATGACCGCCAATAAATATGCAAACGTAAGAGCCGGTTTATGTTGGACAGTTGAGCAGGCAAGTTTAATTCGTCAACATAACAACGCAAATATAATTTCAATACCAGGTCGTTTTGTTGATGAGAAATTAGCGCTTGAAATGGTAATTAAATTTCTTACAACCGACTTTGAAGGAGGGCGACATCTTACCAGGGTAGAAAAAATTTCAAAAACAAATTAAAATTGGACGCATATACTCTTTTTATTAAAGAATCAGGAATTAAAGCATTCGATCTGGAACACAGAAGAAAAATTAATTTCAATATTTCAAAGTATGATTTAGCTGTAAATAATGGAAAAAATCAATATAAAAACATTGAGAAAGCAAAAAATCGTGCAGGATTCTTAAAGTATAAAGTAATCAACGATCTGGATAAATATTTAATTCAGTTTGAAGATAAATTTACGGCCAATGGAGGCAAGGTAATTTGGGCTCAGGATAAAAAAGAGGCGCTTAAAGAAATTCTCGAGATTGTTAAAGAAAACAATATTAAAACGGTTGTGAAAACCAAATCGATGACTACCGAAGAAATTGATTTGAATGAAGCCTTTGAAAAGAAAAAAATAAATACGCTCGAAACAGACCTGGGAGAATATATTGTACAGTTAGCCGGCGAAAAGCCGTATCATATCGTAACACCTGCGATGCATAAATCGAAGGAAGATATTGCCCAACTTTTTAATGAAAAATTTAATACTGATTTAAATTCGACCCCTGAAGAATTAACGGTTTTTGTAAGGAATTTATTAAGGGAAAAATTTGTTGAAGCCGACCTTGGCGTGACTGGTGCAAATTTTTTAATACCTGATATTGGCGGAATTGCACTGACCGAAAATGAAGGTAATGGAATGATGACAATGTCTTTTCCAAAAATTCATATTGTTATTGCTGGTATTGAAAAATTTATTCCCCGGTTTAAGGATTTGGATTTGTTTTGGCCATTGTTATCAACACATGGCACCGGACAAAACATTACGGTTTATAATTCAATCGTAACCGGGCCCCGTAAAACAGGGGAAGTTGATGGCCCCCAAAAAATGTACGTGATTTTACTCGATAATAAGCGAACAAATTTATTGGCTCAGGATCGTCAGCGGAGGGCATTGTCGTGTATTAAATGTGGTGCTTGTTTAAATGCCTGCCCGGTATATAAAAATATTGGAGGGCATACTTATAATACTACTTATAGTGGCCCTATTGGAGCTGTGAGCAATCCTTTTTTATTGGACATGAAAGAGTATAAGCATCAAAGTTTTGCGTCTTCGTTATGTGGAAAATGTACAGAAGTTTGTCCGGTAAAAATACCGCTTCACGAATTATTGTTGGTGAACAGAAACGATGCTGTAAGAAGTAAATTTTATAGTGGCAAGGATAAGTTTTTAATTAATGTTTGGAAAAGAACCATGTCGAGCCGTAAACGGATGAATATGTTTAGCGGAAACAGGAAAAACTTATTCATTAAAAATTTCTTTAAAAAAGCATGGGGTTCGCATCGCGAATTACCTAAAGTTAAAGAAAAATCATTCAACGAATTGTGGAAAGAATTAAACAATCAGGAATAAAAAATGCCCTCACCAATAATGAGGGCATTTTAATTTATCTGTCAACTATTGATCGTTAATCCAATAATTCGGCAATTTTATTTCTTAATGCTGTACCTCTTAAATTTTTGGCAATAATAATCCCTTCTCCATCGATTAAAATACTGTGAGGAATTGAATTAACACCATATAATTTAGCGGCAGCACTGTTCCAATATTGTAAATCGGATAAATGATTCCATGTTAATTTATCAGCCTCAATAGCTTCAAGCCATTTGTCTTTGCTTTGATCCAGTGAGATCCCGATAACATCGAAGCCTTTGTCTTTATAATCATTATATACGGCAACAACATTTGGATTTTCTCCCCTGCAAGGTCCACACCAGGCGGCCCAGAAATCAATCAGGGTATATTTTCCTTTGATGAGCGATGAAAATAGAACTGGAACATCCGCGGTATTGTTCATGGTAAAATCAATGTATTTTTTGCCGATGGCTACCGACTGAAGTGTGGCTACTCTTTCTTTTAAAAGTTGAACATAAACTGATTGTTCGATTGAAGGATCAAATCCGGAAGCTATGGAATCAAGCTGAGAAAGGTCGAAATCATAATTGTTTTGATAGGCTATGAAAGAGGCAACAATACTTGCCTTATTCTCAGTAACATATTTAAAAGTAAATTCAACTTTTTCGGCCTGAATCGCATCCATTTGTTTTTCAAGTTGTCCTTTTAATTCTTCATTTTGTGCTTGATTGGCAGTGCGATATTCTCCATATAAATTTTGAAGTTGATCCGAAAAAGTCTTGGTTTGCTCATTAAAAGCTTTTAATTCATCTTGTGCCGGAGATCCGGTAATTTCAACCTGTCTTAAGCTATCTATATGGCCGGTTATATTAATATCTGCTGCTTCAACAAAAACCGGAATACTTCCACGTTTATCTTTAATGCCTAAATAGTATACTTCAGCCATTTCGATATTTCCTTTAAACGAAATTGGGATTGCAGCATCGGCAGAATCAAGTTTTATCATTTCACCGTTAACTCGTTGTTGTAAATAAACAGTACCTTCATCCAGGCCTTGTAAATTTACATTGATTGAATAGGTTGTTTTTTTAGTCGGTTGCATAGTACAAGAAGCTACTGCCAGACTAATAAGTAATAAATAGAATAATTTTTTCATAGGATTTTTATTTAGTTTTAATTGAATAAGTATTGCTTAATAAATTGATTTATTGTATGCAAAGCTAATAAAAGCATAAATATATCAAAATCGGTTCTTTATTTTTTACGTGAATAAAAGAGATATTGGCTTATCAAAATCAGGATGATGGTAAAAATAGAACTTAAAATTGCATTTTTAAGGGTAGTAAAAAAATAAGATATCCTGAAAATTTCAAGATAAAACAAGGTAATATGATGAATGAAAACCAAAATTCCGGTATAAGTTAAAAATGAGTTAAATCCGATTTGCTTGATACTAATACTTACATCGGGACCCGGTTCTAATTTTGGGATGACATACTGGATGAACACCGGTCGTAAGTAGGCTACCAATACAGTCGAAAAAATATTTATTCCGATTGAATGTGAAAAATAATCGATCACATAACCCAGAATAAATCCCAAAAACAGTAATAACCACCTTGGTGTTTCCAGCGGAAGTAATAAAATGAATAAGATATATACATATGGATTGATAAAACCCATCAGTTGAAAATGATTAAATACAAATATTTGTAATAATACAAGGATGATAAAGCGAAACAGGTTGATAATAATATGCCTAGTCATTTTCCACCTCCTCCTTTAATAAAAGCATTTCTTCCAGACGGGAATTTTGCACTGCATAAACATATTTTAAACTGTTAAAATCGGTAGAAAACTTAATTACTGCTGAGTTTAAGCTGGATCCGGTGCGTGTATTGTAATTTTCTACAATTCCAATCATAATTCCTTCAGGATAGATTAAAGAATGTCCGGAGCTTATGATAGTATCCCCAACACGAAGATCAATGTGGGACGGAATATCTGCCAGAGTGCCTCTTTGGTAGTCCATGTTGTCCCATAAAATATTAGCCAATTGATTGCTTTTTTTAATCTTGGCACTAATCTTACTGTCTTTATGCAATACCGACATTACAGAGCAAAAGTTTTCGGAAACAGCAACAACTGAACCAACAATCCCCTGATCGGATATGATTGGCATATCGATTTTAATTCCATGCCTTTTCCCTTTATCAAGCATCAAATAGTTATCTGCCTTATGGACCGAATTAGAAATAACCTTTGCAACTATATATTGATAAATCGTATCGGGTGGTATTATTGTATTGTAGTTATTATTTATCTGAATAATAGAATTTTTAAGATAAGCGTTTTCCTGAACCAATAAATCATTGGTTTTTTTCAAATCAAAATAATCAATTATGCCGGAATAGCTTTTATTAAGAGAACCTGAAAATTGGCTGGTACTATTCAGAATAACAGAGCCCGTAAAAGTTCTGTTTTTGGTCATTAAAACAATCGCGATGATTTCCAGAAATAAAAATAGAAAAAAGATATTGTTCTTCCTAAGAAAAGCAAATAAATATCGCATTTTTAGCTAGTTCATTAATGTAAAACTGTTAAAAGTACCGCTCTTTGATTACCTAATCAAGAAAGTAAATTTATCAAAATTTTTCAAAGCTATTCCTGTTCCACGGGCAACAGCCCTCAATGGATCTTCGGCAACGTGAACAGGTAATTTGGTTTTTAGATGCAGGCGTTTATCAAGCCCCCTTAACATGGAACCTCCTCCGGCAAGATAAATACCGGTTCTGTAAATATCGGCTGATAATTCCGGCGGGGTCATTTCCAGGGCATTTAGAACGGCTGCTTCAATTTTTGAAATGGATTTATCAAGTGCTCGTGCAATTTCTGCCGAATTAACCTTAATTTCTTTGGGTATCCCGGTCAACATATCTCGTCCGTGAACTGCATAATCATCCGGTGGATTTTCGATATCAGGCATTGCTGCCCCAACTTCAATTTTAATTCTTTCAGCAGTTCGTTCGCCAATGATGATGTTATGTTGTTTTCGCATGTATTCTTCAATATCTGCATTAAAATCATCGCCGGCAATTCTAATCGATTTATTGTTTACAATTCCCCCAAGGGCAATAACAGCAATTTCACTGGTTCCGCCCCCAATATCAATGACCATATTTCCGGTAGGTTCCAATACATCAATTCCTATACCTATTGCAGCGGCCATTGGTTCATGGATCAGTTTTACATCTTTTGCACCAGCTTGTTCTGCCGAATCTTTAACCGCGCGTTCTTCAACTTCAGTAATCCCCGAAGGAATACAAATAACCATCTTCAATGCAGGAGGGAACCAGGTTTTTTTGGTATTAATCATTTTGATAAATTCCCTTATCATATATTCGGCTGACTGGAAGTCGGCGATAACACCATCACGCAGAGGCCTAATGGTTTTAATGTTCTCGTGTGTTTTCCCATGCATCATCATTGCTTTTTTGCCAACAGCAATAATTTTTCCCGTATTTCTTTCAATCGCCACGATCGAAGGTTCATCAACTACCACCTTATCATTGTAAATAATAATCGTATTCGCGGTACCAAGGTCGATGGCAATTTCTTTTGTTAAAAATGAGAACAGGCCCATATTTTGTAATTTTAGAATTTTGAAAAATCAATAAGTTTTATTAGTGTTTAAAATGTCGTATTCCTGTAAAAACCATTGACATTTTGTGTTCGTTACAAAAGTCAACAGAATCCTTATCCCTTACCGAACCACCTGGTTGCACAACTGCTGTGATCCCTGCTTTATGAGCAATTTCAACAGAATCAGCAAAAGGAAAAAATGCGTCCGAAGCCATCACGGCACCTTTTAAGTCAAATTCAAAAGTTTCGGCTTTTAAAATTGCCTGCTTTAATGCATCTACCCTGGATGTTTGTCCTACCCCACTTGCTATAAGCTGTTTATTTTTCACCAAAACGATGGTATTTGATTTTGTATGCTTAACAATTTTATTAGCAAATATTAAATCTTCTACCTCTGCGGTAGATGGATGAGTTGAGGTAACAGCCTCAAAATTATCAGCTATTTCGGTTTTCAAGTCTTTGTCTTGAACCAAAACGCCATTTAATGCTGATTTAAATTGTTTTACAGGAAAATCAAACGCTTTCTTCCGTAAAATTATTCTATTTTTCTTAGACTTTAGTACTTCAAGTGCATTATTTTCATAGCCGGGAGCAAGAATTATTTCAAAAAATAATTTATTGATTTCTTCTGCACTTTCAAGGTCAACAACCTGATTGGTAATTAAAACACCACCGAAGGCAGAAATAGGGTCTGCGGCAAGTGTATCATTCCAGGCATTAACCAATGAATTTCGGCTTGCCAAACCACAGGCATTATTGTGTTTTAATATCGCAAAAGTGGGTTCTGAAAACTCTGCAATAAGGTTAATCGCTGCATCCAGGTCTATTAAATTGTTATAAGAAACTTCTTTACCATGTAATTGTTCAAAAACTTCAGACAAATTTCCAAAAAACAAGGCTTTCTGATGTGGGTTTTCACCATACCTAAGTGTACGATTTTCTAAAATGCTTTGTTTAAAAACCGGCAGTTTTTGACTTTTATTAAAATATTTAAAAATAGCCGTATCGTAATGTGATGAAATATTAAATGCTTGTCCTGCAAATTCTTTTCTGTCCTGCAATGAGCTTTCACCACCTTTTTCAATCAAAAGATTTAGTAAGTTTTTGTATTGTCCAACATTTGAAATAATTAATACATCGTCAAAATTTTTCGCAGCTGCGCGAATTAATGAAATACCTCCTATGTCAATTTTTTCAATAATCTCTGGTTCGCCGGCTCCTGATGCAACTGTTTTTTCAAAAGGATAAAGATCTACAATGACCAAATCAATTTCCGGAATTTCATATTCCGACAATTGTTGCAGGTCACCTTCCAGTTCGCGTCTCCCTAATATTCCACCAAATACTTTTGGGTGTAAAGTTTTAACACGGCCACCAAGTATTGAAGGATATCCGGTTAATGATTCGACGCTTGTTACATTTACGCCCTGTTCCCGGATAAAGTCGAAAGTACCCCCCGTTGAATAAATATTTATTCCCAGCTCGTTTAATTTATCAACAATCTCTTTTAATCCGTCCTTGCTATATACGGAAATTAATGCGTTCTGTATCTTTTTCAATGTATTAGCCCTTTTAAAGTTGAATTGCAATTTTATTAAAAATCAATACAATAAGCAATTTAATTTAAGTTTATTTTCGACTCTTATTTTTCTATTCATTTTATGTCTGTGATTGATATTTTTAACGTGAATTCACTACAAACAGTTACACGACAGAATCGTTTCAGTGAACACCTTGGCTTGAGGTTTTTATATTATCTTTGAGTTTTACTTTATTTTATAAATTGTTACTCGTTCAATAAAACCGAAAATTTAGGAATAATGATCTTATTAAGACTTATCAGAGAAAGTTATATGTTTGCCATTCAGGCTATTAGGGTAAACAAAACCAGAACGTTTCTTTCGTTAATGGGAATTACCATTGGTATTTTTTCAATTATTTCCGTATTTACGGTTTTTGATTCAATGGAGAAATCAATACACACAACCATTGATTCTTTAGGTGACAATGTCTTGTTTGTTCAAAAAATGCCCTGGATAATGGATGGTAATAGTCCTTTCTGGAAATATTTTCAGCGGCCTGAGCCAAAAATAGATGAATTGGAAGAAATTCAGAGAAGAAGCAATACCATCCAGTCTGCTGCATTTATGACTGCCGTAAATCGTACTTTGAAATATGGATCGAGTAGCATTGAAAATGCATTAATCATTGCCGGATCTCATGATTATGAAAAAGTTATGAGCATAGACTTGCAAGAAGGTAGGTATTTTACACCCATAGAATCGGCAGGAGGAAAGCCCGTTGTGATTATTGGAAGTGATATTGCAGAACAATTATTTGGGAATACCGATCCAATTGGGCGTACGATTAAAATTTTTGGACGAAATATTGAAGTAATTGGGGTATTTGTTAAAGAAGGGGAAAACATATTTGGAAGTTCTTCAGATAATCAGAGCCTTATACCTTTAAATTTTATCAGGACGGTGATTGATTTACGTAGTGTTTCATCAAATATTATCGTAAAAGGTAGAACCAATGTTAGTAATGAAGAAATGCGAGATGAACTTACCGGAATCATCAGATCATTGCATAAATTAAAGCCAGCGGTTGAGGACGATTTTGCCATTAATGAAACTGATATGATTTCAAAGCAATTTGATAGTTTGTTTGCTGTAATTTCAGTTGTTGGTTGGATTATTGGTGGGTTTTCACTTTTGGTTGGGGGTTTCGGAATTGCCAATATCATGTTTGTGTCGGTGAAAGAGCGGACCAGCCAAATAGGAATCCAAAAATCATTGGGAGCTAAAAATTATTTTATTTTATTACAGTTTTTATTTGAAGCAGTATTCTTATCGGTTCTAGGCGGTTTGGCAGGATTGTTCATTATCTTTATAATAACGCTTTTGGTAAATATGCAAGGCTTATCATTTCAGCTTGTCCTTACTTTAAATAATATACTTTTAGGTATTGGCGTTTCCGGTCTTATAGGTTTGGCATCAGGTTCAATACCCGCATACAATGCTTCTAAACTTAATCCGGTAGATGCTATGCGTTCGACCTTTTAATCACTAACTTCTTTCTAAGATATAGAAGTAATTAATCAGTATAAAATTTAGAGAAAGATTAGGGAACACACTTATTAATATTTAGATAAAAGAAGAAACCAACTGTTTAAAAATTGACAAAGATTTTTCTTTCGCAATCCGTATCTTTATAGCAAGAATTAATACTATGGAAAAACGCTGGGTTATTAAAGAAAGAGGTGATGAAGAAAAAATAAAAAAGCTGGCCCAGGTATTAAATATTACTGATGATATTGCTAACCTGCTTGTTCAAAGAGGAATTTATACTTACGAGCAATCCAAATATTTTTTTCGTCCTCAGCTAGCCCATTTACACGATCCTTTTTTAATGAAGGATATGGATAGGGCCATTGAACGTATTGAAAAAGCACTGGCAAGTGATGAAAACATATTAATTTATGGCG
>PHDM01000041.1 GCA_002840985.1 Bacteroidetes bacterium HGW-Bacteroidetes-17 | reverse complement strand
GCAAAAGCATTCAGATTAATTGCTCCCATGATGTGTCCCGAATAAAACATGGAGCTGTCGCGACCGTCAATAATTGTGAGTTTGTCTCTGTCCTGTCCTTCCAGAAAATTATGAAATTCAGTAGCCGTGATTCTTTTTATTGTTTGGGTATTCGCTTCATTGAAAAGTAAAAACAACCCAATTACTAAAATTATTTTGTATCTCATTGTTAAAATTGCTTCATTTTCAAATCTTCAAATTATCTCATTTTCAAATGAACAGCTTTCTGAACAGTAGGGTTATTTGTAGTCCATTTCAAAAACACGTGTAGATTTTTTAAATATTATCATCTTCAGTACAACAAACTTTTTGTTTGCCCTGCCACTTTTCAACAGCACCAATAAACTCATTAAAGTAAATCTTTAAAAGCTTATAGCCCTCTTCACTAATCCGGTAATTGGAGCAGGTCCCTTCATTGGTGCAGCTAATTAAGCCGACTTCTTTTAATTTGTTCAGGTGTTCTGAGACGGTTGATTTTGCAAGTGGTAATTTATTTGATATGCTATTTGCCTGACAACCGTTAAATTTTGACAAATGCAACATAATTTGCAACCTTGCCGGGTGTGATAGTGCTCCCAGCAAGGGTGCAAGATTTAAAGGAATGGTATTATACGTTTCTGTATTCATTTTAGAATAAATAACCATAGAGCAATCCTGATATAGTAGCCATTACAACTACCAGAGCCACATAGATGATTGTTTTTTGATTTCCCATTACACCACGTATTACCAGCATGTTGGGCAAAGAGAGCGATGGGCCAGCTAATAACAATGCCAGTGCCGGGCCCTTGCCCATACCTGAAGCAATCAATCCTTGTAAAATGGGAACTTCGGTAAGCGTAGCAAAATACATAAATGCACCAACCACCGAAGCAAATAAGTTTGAAAAGATGGAATTTCCACCAACCAATGCTGAAATCCATTCATTGGGGATAACTCCTGCAACAGTCTGACCATCGTGCGTTGAGCCAAGCAGAAACCCTGCTGTTACAACACCAACGGCCAGCAATGGGAGGATTTGTTTGGCAAACCCCCAGGTTGAGAGTGTCCACTCTTTGTTGTCTTCATCTTTTTTATCAAAAAGTGTAATGATACTTAATGAAGCGATGCCAACGATCATCGGCACTAATGGGCTCAACTTCTGATTTTCGATAAAAGCTGTTGACAGAAGTGCTGAAACTCCTGTTGCCAGTATAGCACCCATCACCCATTGCCATTTTATTTTCAAGATAAAAATGAGAGAATAAGCCAGAAATAACCCAAAGAATCCGGTGATGTACCATTTGTAGCTCCAGATAAGGAACCAGGTACTTGAGGTATCGTCACTTGAAGGAGCACCCCAGTTGGCAAAAACAAGGATCAATACAAGTGTAAAGAAATGAAATGAAGTTTGCCACATGGGTCGTTTCTCAGGTGGATTTACAATGTTCATTTGCTGTTCTTTTTTCACTTTTTCTTCTTTCCGGTAAATCAAAGACATTGTAATCCCGATGACTACACTAAACAAAACCGCACCAATGGTACGGGCAACACCCATTTCGAACCCAAGAATACGGGCTGTTAAAATAATGGCCAAAATGTTGATCGCCGGGCCAGAGTATAAAAACGCAATTGCAGGGCCTATTCCGGCTCCCCGTTTATGTATGCTTGAAAACAGGGGTAAAATGGTGCATGAACAAACTGCAAGGATGGTACCCGAAACCGCCGCAACGGTATAGGCCAGCCATTTTTTTGCATTGGCCCCAAAGTATTTTAACACGGAGCCCTGGCTTACAAAAATAGATATTACCCCTGCAATGAAAAATGCGGGCAGTAAGCAAAGTACGACATGTTCGCGTGCATACCATTTCACCAAATCGAGTGTGGCAGCAATGGCCGTATTGAACCGGGTGCTTTCGATCGGTAGGAAAAATGCCAATCCAAAAATCACAGCAATCCAAAATAATATTTTTATTTCTTTTTTAGTTTCCACGTTGAATTTATAATTTAAAGTTTTAAATAAAATTTAATGTTCGTAAAGAAACGAACAATGATTTCAAAAAAATTACAAGAATACGGTTATTACATAATAAATTCCAACTCCGATGAAAAGTATTGCAATGACCCTTCTGAACCAGAGTTCAAATGTTTTCATTCTATTATAGAACCCACCAATTGAACCTACAGAGAAAGCGATTAACCAGGCAAAAATGATTACAGGAACACCTGTTCCGATGGCAAAGAATATGGGTAAATACAATCCACTGGCACTACTAATGGTCATGGGAATTAACATTCCGAAATAAAGCACCCCACTATATGGGCAAAATGCCAATGCAAATACCATCCCTAATAAAAGTACTCCCCAGAAACCACTATTCGATTTTTTTTCCATCATTTCAGTTAATGAACCAGTACCCGGAATTTTGAGTTTTATAATTCCAAGCATAAATAAACCGATTATGATCAGAAGAGGACCTAATATTTTTTCGCCCCATTCCTGAAAAAACCCTGCGAATTTAAATTGGCTTGCACCAAAAAAGAAGATCAGCCCAATAACAGTGTAAGTAATTGCGCGCCCTAAAGTATAGACTAAACCGCTAATAAATACCTTTCGCTGATTTGCAATATCCTTACTAATAAACCCAATAGCTGTAATATTAGTTGCCAAAGGGCAGGGACTTATGGAAGTCATAAGTCCCAATATAAATACCGATAAGATTGGAAACTGTGATGTTTCCAAAAAGTTTTGCAATACTTCCATCTTTAGATCATTGAATCGATGGTTGATTTTATTTGCCCTTTAAGTTTATCAGGATTGGTACGGGCATTTAAAAATGCTTCATTGGTAAGATTCACAACCTTTTCACCTTTTACAATTAAAAGTGTTTGACCACTGATCTCATACTTTTGCACTAAAGGATTATCCTTATCTTCTTCTCTATTAATGACCACAAAAGATACTTTGTCGCCGTAATATTCTTCAATTGCTTCCTTTGCAACAGCTTCCACTGCTTTGCAGGTTACACAACGGGTGTTTGCATGAAAGTAGTAGGCTTTTACGTTTTGGATTTGGTCACTTGTGGTTGCATCTTTATTGTTTTGTGCCGACAAAGCAACAATGCCAATAAAAAGCATTAAACTAATGATACTGATTGCTTTTTTCATGATTAATTATTTATTTGGTTATTAATTGTGTTAATTCATCTACAGAAGGAATCCTGCCTTTTAATACGACCTTGCCATCAATGACTAATGCAGGCGTAGTCATTACGCCAAATTGCATAATTTCAACAATATCCTCAACTTTGGTAATATTTGCATTTATTCCGGTTTTTTCAACCGCTTCCTTAGTGGCTTTCTCAAGAGCCTTGCACTTTGCACATCCCGTGCCCAAAACTTTTATTTCCATCATAATTATTCCATTTAGTAGTTCGCAAAACAACGAACATGATTGACAAATTTTTTTAGATATTAAAAAAGTCCTTTAATAATAATTTGGCTTCTGCCCAGTTTTCTTTATTTACACAGTACTTAATTCTGGGAGCTTCTATTTCACCTTGAATTAAGCCAGCATTTTTTAATTCACTTAAATGTTGTGATAAGGTAGATTTGGCAATACTCAGCTCTTCACTCAGATCGCCACTATAACAGCATGATTGCTTAGAAAGCAAATCGAGAATAAAAACCCTGGTAGGATGCCCCAATGCCTTGGCATACCTTGCCATTTTAATTTGATTCTTGTCAATATTTGGTTCTATTCCCATTTTCGTTCGTTAAATTACGAACAAAGGTATATAAAAATTTATTAATCACAATTTTTTGATAAAATATTTTATCAAAAAGGAGTGCAAAATTTTAATGTTTGTAAAACTACTAACTGAAAACATCATGAATGAGATGAAAATTAACAGGTTTATTATATGGAATACAGTCAATAATTGAGAAGCTAACCCAAATAGGCTTTAATTTTAGCGAAGAGTGCTTCCATTCGAATTTGATTTAGGATATAGTCATCAAAGCCTGCTTCAAATGCTTTTTTGCGAATTCCTGCAATTGCATCGCCAATTTGGGCAAAATCAGAATGTTCGAGCAGATATCTTTTATTTTCCAAATTGATTCATAACCATTCTTATTAGGTATATTAATCAACACTTAAACCAAATCGAGTTCGAAATTCTTATTACAGAACCAAATTGCATCTTTTCCATTTTCTATTCAAATAGCATTAATCCCCAATTTTCAGAGTTATGCATTTAAAAAATCCGAATTGGTTTCATCGACTTCAACCAATATAGTTGTTTTCTTTTAACGTTTGACTATCCCTTCTTATCTTGTTTTAGTTTAGAAATATAGTTGTTTGTTTCAGATCCAAGACTTGGCATTGTGAAATAGAAATTTGATCCTTTATTATTTTCTGATTCGAGCCAAATTTTCCCACCTAAAAGCTCAGTTAATTTCTTTGCGATTGACAAACCAATTCCTGGCCCTCCGTATTTCCGGGTATGTGTATCATCCGCTTGCCTGAAAATTTCAAAAATTAGCTGCTGTTTTTTTTTCGGGATTCCAATACCTGTATCCTTAACAAAAAATTTAAGTATTGGAATTTCAATGTCCTGCTCCAGAATAAACCCATATTGAACATATCCCTTGTGAGTAAACTTTAAAGCATTTTTTAGAAGGTTTAACAATATCTGCTTAAATTTTAATGGATCCGTATAAATCCTAATAGAATCATTTTCAGGTGGAATTATTAATTTTAAATCGATACTCAGCTTTCCCAAATTAAATTGCTCATTTTTTATAGTTTCATGAATATCGTTCAATAACGGCAACAGGGCAACATCCTCTTTTATAATTTTTATTTCACCAGACTCGATCAGGATAATTTCGAAGATATCTTCGATAATACTTAAAAGGTTATTCCCACTGGCATTAATGGTATTATTGTAAGACACTATTTCTTCAATTGATAATTTTTCATTGCGAATTAGTTCAGAAAATCCGATCACAGCGTTAAGCGGTGTGCGTAATTCATGGGACATAGTTGCTAAAAAAGCAGATTTTAAACGGTCCGATTCTGTCGCTTTTTTGAGAGCATCCTTCAAATCCTGTTCAGCATTTTTTCTGTTTATTGAAATACTTATTTGTTTTGAAATAAATTCGAGAATTTCCAAGTCAGAGTAACTGTATGCAAATTCGTCAGTATAACTTTGAACAGCAAGGACGCCTATCACTTCATTCTTTATTTTGAGAGGCACCCCGAGCCATATTTCCGAATCGGTTCCAAATTTGCCAACCTCTCCCAGCTCTTCTAATTTTGCCAATCTCTCTTTGGTTGCCAATAATGATTTTTTAGTTTTTATCACATAATAAGTTAAAGTTTTACCTGTAGGAATGGAAGTAATCCTGTCTTTTTCATCGGCCATAAAGGGCAATGATAAGGTACCGGTTTTAGAATCGTATAAGGCAATATAGAAATTGGTAGTGTCAATAATTGTTCCCAGTTCTTTTTGGATAAGACTAATTAATTTTAATAGATTATCTGAAGTAAATGCTGCATTTGAAATATTTAAAAGCACCTTTTGGATTTGTTCAACATACTTTTGCTTAGTGATGTCACGAATAAATGCAAAAACCATATTTTTTTTGTCGATATTCATCAAATTAATACTCATATCCAGATTTAGTAATTTCCCATTTTTATGCTTATGCAAGGCTTCTGAATGGATATTTCCATGACACAAAAGTTGTTTAGCTTGTATTTCTGTCTCCTTCTCTAACATTCCGACATTAATATCATCTATATTCATTTTCAATAGTTCTTCGCGAGAATATCCAATTAACTTACAATAGGCTGGATTTACGTCAATGATACTACCATCCGGATTAGTAAGGATATAGCCATCCATTGTGGTATCAAGTATTAGTTGATTCCGGCGGGCAAGCTTCTTTATTTCGATTTCGGTCTGCTTTCGCTCAAGGATTTCATTTTGAAGCCTTTTGTTCTTATTAGAAATTTCAATCGTTCTTTTTTTTACAAGTTCCTCCAGAAATTCATTTTCCTTTCTCAGTTTATCTTCTGCTTCTTTAATTCTAAGCATTACATTCACCTGGGCAATAAATTCAGACGGGTCGATTGGTTTTGACAAAAATGCATCAGCTCCAATATTTAGCCCTTCAATTCTGCTTTCTGTATCAATTCTAACGGCGGTAATTAATACAACAGGGATGTGTTTCGTTAATTCACCAATCTTAAGTCTTTTGCAAGTTTCGAATCCATCCATTTCGGGCATGATGATATCAAGCAGAATTGTATCCGGCTGTTCCCTTTGGGCAATTTCAATACCTTCTTTGCCTGACATGGCCACCAAAACTTTACAGTCAGGTATGCTATCGTTAATCAAGGCGGTAATTATTAAGAGATTGTTTTTCTTGTCATCGATAGCAAGGATAGATTTCATGATCTTGAATTGATTAATTTTCACACAAATTCATAGGGCTGTATTTGAGAATTAAACCCATGATGACTATTAATACCTTTTTTTTGATAAAGGTGACCTGATTACCCAGTTATTTAATCAAAAAACTGAGAATTGAGTTAAATTAAAGATTTATTCTCCAGAATAGATATTTCAGAAACTTTTAAAAATGAGATATGAAGTATTAAAATTACATATGAAAGATTGTAGTCATAAGAATTGCTTATTGATTGATCTACTAATTCTGGATTCTTAAGAGCTGAAAGTGAAATGAAATTATTTAGACTTAATTCTAATGGATCAGAAAGTTAACACTAATATTTCTTAACCTGATGCTGCATTATAACTACATCTCTTAATTTAACTTGCTATTTTTTAGGTAATTGGAACAAAATACTTTTTGGATAAATATTTCTTCACCGAAAATGTAATTATTCGGATTCACAATCCTCAGGTACAAAAACACAATATATCACAACCGCTGATACAAAATTCAGAGTTTTTTTTATCACGTACAAAATTAATGGCTAATTGTAAATTAAAAAGCTCTATCGCTAATAGCGATAGAGCTTTTTTTATGCGGAGAAAGAGGGATTCCGATTTCCATTACAATGGCTTAATATATACTGATATTCAACTCTTTACTTTATTTATTTTTCACTTTTCGTTATTTGTTTGTGACGTTCTCGTGACGGCAATATCTCCTCTTCTCTTACTAAGCCTTAGGTTTCATGTTCAAAAGACTTAACATTTGTGAGATGTTTTCTGAATATTTAAGGATTTGTTGATCCTTGACCCTTAACTGGTCCCTGAGAATTTGTAAAACTTCATTTTCTTCTTCAATTTTTAAAGCATTTTCCACTTTTAACATCTCTCCAGTTCCTTCCATTAGCCAACTGGTAGATATTTCTTTAAATCTCGATAAAGTAGCCTTGATTGTGCTGTAACTAGGCTCACTTCCCCTATTTAGGATTGAAGCTAAAGCTCCCCTTGTTATATCAATTTCTTTGGCGAATGCCGCCGCCGAATGACCGTGCCATTTAATTAATTCCTGGTATCGATCGTTGATATTTAATTCCCCTTCTTTATTAGCGATTTTTGTCATTAAGTATTGTTTTATATATGATTGCAATTTGTTTGTAGTACACTTTGTAATACATATGTATTACAATTGGGATTCATTTGGGATTCATTTGGGATACAAATGGGATTCAAATGTAATACAAATGTAATACATTTTAATAGACATAATGTATATTTATTTGCTATTGATACAATTTGTTCGTACATTTGAATTCAGATTTGGTATACCCAAAGTATATTTTTAAAATCAATTAAACAACATCTATTTAAACTTTTTATGAACGACCTCAAATCCCTTATTGCCAAAAAATTACTAAATACTAAATCTTTGGATCTTGCGATACCTATCAGACTTTCCTCTGATATGAATGCGAGAATATCATTACAAAGTTCTAAATTTTCAATTAATAGAACTGCACTACTAAGAACTCTTATTGAAGTTGGATTAGAAGTGTTGGAACAAGATTATTCTGATTCGCTCGAAGTTAACACTGAAGTTTAAGATACAAAAGAAATGATCCGACTGATCACCGTTAAATTACTCTCCAGAGAAAGTGAATAAATATAATTCCTACCTATGAACGACATTAAGAACCTGATAGACGAAATACACGATTTATCAATAGCGGATCAAATAGGTGGATATGTAAGCTTAAAGAAAAAAGGACTGAGCTATGAAGGATGCTGCCCTTTTCATGATGAAAAGACACCCAGCTTTAAAGTCAGCCCGGTAAAAGGAATCTTTAAATGCTTTGGGTGCGGCAAATCCGGTGACCTGATAAGCTTTGTCATGGAAAAGGAAAAGCTGGATTTCATGAAAGCCGTATTCTTTATTGCAGATAAAAACTCCATCAATTACTCTCAGCCCCAATATACAGATCAGGAGAAAGTAGAAGTAAAACAAAAATCCGATGATAGGATCGAAATATTAAATATCAACGAGTTTGCACTTCAATATTTCAAGCAACAATTTCTTCTCAGTAAGGATGCCATCAATTATATGTATTCCCGGATCAATCAATGTGCACCACATTGGCAATTTGAGATAGGGTATGCAACTAATCAATGGCAAGGATTCTATAACCATGCGAAAGAACATGGTTACAGCTTTGAAGTAATGGAAAAAGCAGGACTTTGTAGATTCGGGAAGAATCGTAAATATGATGTTTTTAGAAATAGGCTGATATTCCCGATCAGAAATATTAGCGGATCAGTAGTCGGATTTGGAGGCCGTGATTTATCAGGTGATGATAAATCTGCCAAATACCTTAATTCTGCCGAAAATCCGGTCTACAATAAAAGCAAAATCCTTTATGGATTATTTCATGCAAAAGAAGCAATTGCCAAACAAGAAGAAGTAAACCTGGTTGAAGGCTATACCGATGTAATCAAATTGCATTGGCTTGATGCTGCCAATACCGTTGGAACTTGCGGAACTGCCCTGACAGTCGATCATGCCAAACTGATAAAACGCTATACCAAGACCGTTAATCTGATCCTGGACGGTGATCCTGCAGGACAAAGAGCAGCAATCCTCATAGGAGAATTGCTTTTACGACAAGGATTAAATGTCAGCATTACACCCCTTCCCCCAAAACATGACCCGGATACATTTTTTCAAAATGGGATCATGACCGGACTTGAGGTAGTAATGCCAAATGATTACATAAAGAAGTACCGTCAGGACTTTATCCTTTACAGGGCATCAATACTATTGAATGGCCTGGATAACGATCCTCAAAAGCGATATGAGGCCGTTAATGAACTTAGCCGTCTGATTAACTTCAAAACCGAGAAGACAACCAAATCCATGTACATTGATACCATTACCGATACCTATAAAATAGGGAAACAGAATTTTATCAATGAAGTCAAGCAAGCCGAAGTCGCCCTGATGGTCAGGCAGGATGATGATGTAATAATCCCAAATGGAGTTGACCGGGGAGATTGGGATAAATACGGTTTTTATGAAAATAAAAACTCCTATTATTTTAAATCCAAAGAAGGCAAAGCCAAACACACCAACTTCAGCTTGAAACCAATATTTCATATTGATTCAACAAATGTCAATGACTCCTTAAGGATCTATGATTTGGTCAATGAAGACGGTTTTAGGATTGTACTGGATTTTGATATGAATGAAATGAACTCTATCAATGCTTTCAGAAGAAAACTTGAAAGCCGGGGGAACTTTCTATTTTGGGGAACAGAAACCCATATGGCACAACTAAAAATGAAATTGTACAAAGAAACCACTACCTGCACCGAAATTAAAAACCTAGGTTGGCAGAAAGAAGGCTTTTGGGCTTGGAGCAATGGGATCAGTACCGAAAATGGCTTTATTCCGGTTGATGATTATGGAAGGGTCGATTTCGAGATCCAGAATTTCTATATCCCTGCTTTCAGCAGGATATACATCAAGGACCGTTCGGTCTTTTTAGATGAAAGGAAATTCAGGTTCATGGAAAATGAAATCACCATCCCTCAATGGGCCTCTAAAATGGTAGACGTTTTCGGGGATAACGCAAAAATAGGGATCGCCTATTATATAGCAGCTATTTTCAGGGATCATATGCTGCACCTTTTCAAAAACTTCCCATTACTGAATCTCTTTGGCCCAAAAGGAACAGGAAAATCCCAATTGGCAGTTTCTTTGGCCTGCATGTTCGGAGTACAGCAGACACCGTACAACATACACAACGGAACAAAAGCAGGATTGGCAGAACACATTCAACAGTTCCGCAATTCCCTGGCTTGGATCGATGAATATAAAAACAACATTGATTATGAAAAGGTGGAAACACTTAAATCAATCTATGATTCAATCGGAAGAAATAGGTTGAACTTTGATAAAGGCAAGAAAAAAGAAACAACTCAGGTAAATTCAGCAGTCATCCTAAGTGGTCAGGAAATGCCTACGGTAGATGTAGCCCTTTTTTCAAGAATGATATTCTGCCAATTTAACCAGGATCAATACAACAATGAGCAGAAGCAGAGCTATGATGATCTTAAATCCATCGAAGGAAAAGGTTTAAGCCATATAACAGCCAGCCTAATCCAATACCGAAAAGAATTTGTCAAGCTTTATTTCAACGTATATAATGAAACACTTGCTGACTTTGCAAGCGAATGTGAAGGATCTTATATAGAAGACAGGCTTCTTCGATCCATGGTAATGATTGTTTCAGCTTTTCGGGTTATGGCAGAAAGTGAATTTAAAATAGATTTTGGATTTGACTATCAAGAATTGAAAAGAGTTGGCCTAAAATCCATAACAGATCAACAATCCCAGATGAAAAGCTCCAGTGAAGTTTCTATCTTTTGGCAAGCATTGGAAGCATTGGCTTCTACCAGTGAACTGATTGATCATTGGGATTACAGAATAGATTTGGAAAAATCTTTAAGCCTACGGTCTGGTAAAACAATCTTAGTGGTGCCTAAAAACATTCTTAAAGTCAGGTTTAATATGGTCGTGAGCAAATTCAGAAAATATGCTAAGACTTCCGGATTAACTGCCTTGCCTGCAGGAACCCTTGAATATTATCTTAAAAACAGCCCATATTATCTTGGTGAAAGCACAAGTACTAGATTTAGAAATGTTGTCAGGGTAGTAGATGAAATCAAAATAGATACCGTAGTTACAAATTGTATGTGCTTCGATTATGATATGCTCGCTGAAATGATTGGAGTAAATTTAATCATAGACAGCGTAGCTAAATATTCCGGAATACCGGAAATCCCCCAAGACACACCGCCTTTTTAGTTTACAGTTACTTTTACATCCTACAGTGCCTACAATGATTACATTTATCATATATTATTCTATTTCAGTATTTTAAATATTCTATTAGTACTGTTTTTTGTAGGATGATGTAGGATGATGTAGGATTTGAATTTTGATTGTAGTTTTCCATCCTACATGTAGGCAGGTTTTTTTGTTTTTTGCTTTTTTTTAACTTATTGATTTTTTGATTTTTATAACATTTGTAGGCAATGTAGGCAATGTTGTTAGCTAAATACACTCTAAAAGGAAAAACCAGAGTGTCTCTTTTTTTCAGCTTCTTAATTTATACTCAAAGTAATTTCATAGCTGATGGAAATTGAATATCAAATAGTAAAAATTAATTGAATTCATAGTCTGGCTCAATAAACCATATTTACATCCACCTCATGTTGCATTTATCTTTTAATATTACCTGGTTTTGTCAACAGAGAGAATAAAACAAAATATATCAATTCTGTTTACATGATACAGTCTTGCCTCTCCCCCATCTCCTTAATCATTTATACATTCATTCATTCGTGCAGCTAGGTCATTAAAAAAACAAATGACCTGGCGCACTCATTACTTCAAGAGTAAATCTATACACACAATATCATTTCCTAAAACGGTAATCATATTTTTGCTTCCCAATGCCCTCACACCGTAAATTTTCAATAGCCCAAATCATATAACACGACTTTTTTTCGATGTAATCACAAATTTTGGGGCAGGGCGAGGCAGGGTGCTAACAATAACTACCGGAAATTACGGGTAATTTCCGGTAGTTATATGTCTGATTTTCTTTTTATTAAGATTTCGTTAGCCGGAAGGCTTTTTTGATAAAACTACGGCAAAAAAAAACAAATACGGCACCCGTCCGAATTTGTGATCACACTTCTTTTTTCTTTTCAGATCCGACCAAAAGAAAGAAGAAGCAAAAAAGAAAACCAACAGCTTCCTTACTTATACTAATCAAATAATTTGCAAAGTACTTTCGAATCCTAAAACTGTAAAGGGATCCCTCTTATCAGAACCGGATCACTTGTGTTTGTTCATTCCGATGTGCCGGAAATGACATGAACCCTTGACCTTATTTAACACTTCTCAGTGGAATACTAGCAAAATTTCATTATTAATGGCAGTGCTAGATGCCTTCAAAAATCCGCAGGGCAGCGGTAATTAAAATGACTTACTCAGATTTTATCAATTTCATTGACTCAATTTACTTCGATGGCTATGCAGCTCAAATGGAAGAATCCGACCCTGAAAAACTTAAATTTGAATTCGCTGAATTTCTTGCCCTAAACAGCTAAATTCATTAATTCTTAAAGATGTCAGATGAAGGTCTAACGACCTTCATCTACATTTTTTTAGCGGTATACTTTTTTCTTTTCATATCCTGCCAAAAGAAACAAGTATCAAAAAAGAAAACCAACCCTTCCAACCCCCAGGCTTCCCTAAATAACTATGAAAGTTATGGCTAAGATTATCATTTTTTGTAAAGGACAAGCCTTCAGGTCATAAATGATCCTTGACAAAACTATAATCCACACTCCTTTACTTACTAAACAAATATTTGCGAAAATACTTGCGAATCTTAAAACTGTAAAGGGATCCCTCTTGACAGAATCAGATCATTCCATGTGCCTTCAATCCATAAATGTATATGACCCGCACCCTTGACATTATTTAAGACTTCTCAGTGAACCGATGCAAAATTTTTTTAATCGGTGAGCCTGATACCAATATAAGACTGCAAGGCAGCAGCAAAACAAATGAATATATTCACTCAAAATGTAGCTGAAATCAAGATTTCCTATTCCACAAACGTCAGGCCTTCTGATCGCATCCAAATTTCTTCAAGCAGCGCTTCTTATAAAATCTTTGAAGCTATATTTCTTGAATCCTGTGATATCGAATACCGGGAGTTTTTCTATGTAATGTTGCTCAACAGGGCAAACAAATGCCTGGGGGTATCCCAAATTTCTGCAGGTGGACAGTCCGGAACTGTTGCAGATCCAAAACTCATTTTTCAAGCTGCATTAAAAGCTTCTGCCAGTTCTATCATCCTTTGCCACAATCACCCTTCCGGAAATTTAAAACCCAGTGAAGCAGATATAAAATTAACAAACAAAATCATCGCAGGTGGAAAACTGCTTGACTTGCCTGTACTGGATCATTTAATAATCACAAGTGAAGCTTATTATTCCTTCGCCGATGAAGGTCTTATCTCATAATCCTACCTAATCTTTTTTTACTGGCGAGCCAGAAGCCATCATAAATCCGCAGGGCAGCGGTAACACACAATGAAAATTTTAGATATTGAAAAATATAATATAGTGATCTCAAATTATTCTTCCCGAATCAGCGACCAACCGGCAATCTTTGTAGCAGACTACGCCAGCTACAACGAAGGGCATATTTGCGGTGCATGGTTCGATCTTTCTGATTATTCAGATAAAGATGAATTCATGGAAAAGATCTCAGAGTTTTTTAAAGAACTTGATCAAGTTGCACCTCTGGATTCAGAATATCCAAGAGAAGAAATGATGTTTCAGGATTGGCAATGTATCCCCGATTCCCTGATTGGGGAATCTCATATCGATGAAAACTTTTGGGCCTATCAAGAGTTCATAGATGAATCCGATGCTAACAAAGAAATGTTCGAAGCTTTTGAACAGTGTTTTGGTATAAACAGCTACGCTTCAATAGAAGATGCCATCAAAGATATGCAAAACCGGTTCTATTGCTATCTTGATCCTTCGGATCATGGATCTGATAATGAGAAAATGGGCTATTATTGTGCTGAACAGGGATTAATAGACATCCCGGATCATCTATCAAATTACTTCGATTATGAGTCCTATGGACGTGATGTGATGTTTGACATGAGCGAACATGACGGTTATGTGTTCACAAACTAAATAATCGCTTAAAGGGAAGGATTCGGGAAATCCCGAATCCTTCCTTATTTTTTTGTTTAAAAACTTCTTTTCTTTAAAATAACAAAAGAATAGAAGCAGAAGGAAATCCAACAATTCAAATCCCTGAATTAAAAAAAAAAGAGGCTTCCACCTCACTTAATCCTTGCCATGATTCTATCCGGGATCCATTACCCGTTAATAGGAATAATCAACTCTATGGGTAGGTCCATCTTGCCTGGCCCATAAAAAAACCAAGTGTAATATTCTTGATTCAAAATCTTAGATTTTATAATCTTCCCGAAAATACAAAAGTGAACCAAATTCGGATTTTATTACCTAAAAAGGAATCTTTTCCTAAAATGGATTGATTTCCAAAACTGATTTTTATTCTGTTTATAAATATTCTGCTGCTAAAATAAAATTTCATGTAAGCCTTAAGCTTAACCATTGCGCAAGGGTATATGAACATACAAAGTCTGCCCTTGCACACGTCAAATCAATTTTTAGGTTGCATCATAAATATTATAAACTTAAAAAATAAAAATCATGGAAAATCAAGCAAATTTTGTAGGTAAAGGAAAACAAATAGGTAACAAAATTCAAATCAGCTTCGCTTGGGAAGATCTTAAAAGTCTTAAAAAATCAGATTTTGAAGGCAAAAAATATCTTACTCTTGATATCCTTCCTTTGAAAGAAACCGGCAAATACGGACACACCCACACCGTTGTTGAACACGTTCCATTTGTTAAGGAAACAGCCGAGTAGGATCCACGAACAGGATTACTTAAAAGAGGTGAAAGCCTCTTTTTTGGTATTGTATTAATGAAAATGATTTTATACATTTGGTTTTGAATAAAATAACTGTAAGTTTTTCTGAGAGTATTACTCAAGAAATTCCTCCCCCTTTTATTTTATTCATATTTAATTAACATTAAAAGTCCGTTGGATGATTTTAAAATATAAAGAACAAGCAAACCTGCATGATACAAACCAATATGGGTGGGTATCATGCAATAAAGTTGTACATATATACTAGTTATGCATTATTTTCAAAAACAGGAATACAAACATATGAAACAACTAATTATTATTTTCCTAATTACAATTTCTACAGCTTTATTTGGACAAACCTCTAATAAAATCCAAGAGATTATTCAACTCGGAGACGAGTGGAAATTTGAAGAAGCAATCGATTTAATTAAAAGTGAAATTAACATCAATCCTAATGACCCTGAATTATATTATTGGTTAGGGAGGTATTCACACTATTTAGTATACGACACTAGACCATTCATTCACAAAAGTGACCAATGGTCAAAAGAACAAGTACTTAAAAATTTCCAGAAAGCAGTTGAGCTGAATCCTAACTACGGTGATGCAAAATATTTTCTTGCTGCTGAATATGGTGCAAGAGCACTTGAAGCTTTAAAAACTGCTAATGTAGAGCAATACAGGAAAGAGTATCTGGACGCAAAAAGTTGGGGCGCATTTCCATTACATGCGATTGAGTATGGAAAAAACATCTTAAGGTCTTGTGATCCTAACGCAATTCTCATAGTTAATGGGGATGCAGATTTTAACATTTTACAATATGTACAAGTTATTGAAGGATTTAGACAGGATGTATCAATTATCGTTGTGGCGTTACTTGAAAGACCATACTATATCAAATTGATAAGAGATGGGATTCCTGGCATTTATAAGTCTGTTCCTTTAAACATGAATGACAATTTAATTATGGAAATGCATAATTATAAATGGAAGGAGAATGATGTAATCATACCGATTTCAGACCAAACCAGAAAGGATTATAACTTGAATGATTCTTTTATTCACTTCAAATGGCATGTAAAACCAAATGTTGGAAATAATAAGTTATGGTCTGGAACAGCAATATTGATAAATATTATAGAAAATAACCAATGGGAAAGACCAGTCCACTTCACTTCTTTTGGCAGCCAAGATTTAGATGGGATAAAGGATAACCTGCAAATAAATGGATTAACTTCTAAAATAGTTCCTTTCCAAGTAAAAGGTACAAATCTGGAATATGATACTAAGAAATTTGAATCAATAATTTTTGATCCCAAAAATTACAAAGACTATTCTGACATAAAATACAATAATCAACCAAGAGCTTCAGGTGCATTCGGTCAATTAAGTAGATGGGCAATATTCAATTACGCTGTCTACCTTTTTAAAAATGGTGATAAAGAGAAAGCAAAGGAAGCACTAAAGAAAATGAATGTCTTAATGCCACCTGAAATACTTCCATTATCAAATAACCTTGAAATGGGACTTAAAAGTTTACAAACAGTATTAGAAAAATAAAAAAGAATGCATAACAAAGGCTATAAAACATTGGCAGTCCGTACTCGGTGGAAACGTGGGCTTTTCGCGCCCGCTTTCCTGTCCTTCGGACAGTAAAGCACGCCGAAAATCTGCCACGTTTCATAGCCCAATCGTTATACACAAATTAAAAAAAACCATGAATACATTGATTTTTAAACCATTTATAATTGTTTTATTAATTGCAAACATGTCTGCTTTAGGACAAACAATTGACTATAAGCAGAAGGGTTTAGATGAAGGAGAAAGCAGAAACTTCTCACTTGCAATTAAATATCTAAAGCAAGCATTAGAAGACAATCCTGATGATGCGGAAATTTATTTTCATCTGGGAAAATATTCACATTACATTGTATATGATTCAAGACCATTTGTAGAACAAGGGAATGAATGGTCAAAAAATGAAGTGATAAAAAATTTCGAAAAAGCTATTGAGTTAAATCCAGATTATAAATTAGCTTATTATTTCTTGGGTGTAGAATATGGGGTACGTGCTTTCGAAGCTTTAAAAGTTAGAGATATCAAACAATTCAAGAGTGAATTAATTTGTGGTAGAAATTCTGGCGGTTATCCAGATTGGTTACTTGAATATAGTCGTAATGTTCTAAATTCTTGTGAGGAGAATGCAATCCTATTTCTATTTGGCGATTTAATGATAAACTCAGTTTCATATTTGCAAAATATAGAGAGATATAGAACAGGTATCACAGCTATTTCTCCATTTCTACTAGAAAGACCTTCGTATGCAATGTTATATAAGAAAGGCGTTCCAGGTGCTTTAATTAAGGCTCCAATTAGTTGGACGGAAACTCATATTATGGATATGCATCCTTACCAGTGGCGCAAACAAATAATTGAAATACCAATTAGTGATTCCTATATGAAAAGATATAAGATTCCTGAACAAAACAATATAATGAAATGGGAATTAAATCCTGATATTTATACTTATTCGCTAAATGCTGGAGATGCACTTCTAGCAAATATTATTGAAACAAATAAATGGGAAAGACCTATTTATTTTGCATTTGGAACTAATGGATCAATTTATGATCTGAATGATTATTTTCAAATTTCGGGTGTTGTCAATAAGTTGCTACCAATTAAAGTTAATAACACAGAGCTTATTTATGATCTTTCCAAGACAGAAAGTATTTTGCTGAATCCTTCAAGTTATAATGATTTTTCTGATTTAGCTGTACATAACCTTGGGTATAATTCAGAGTTTATTCCATACAACTATCGTAAATTATTACTTGACTTGGCGCAATATTATTATAAAAAAGGGAATTCAGAGAAAGCATTATCTATTCTAGATAAAATGGAAAAACTCATGCCGGAATCAGCTCATCCGACATCAGAATACTTAGTGAAGGAAATTGATAAGTTGAAAGATTTATTAAATGAAAAACAATAATCTGTGTGTAACAACAGCTATAGTTCATGGCGCTTAGGTCGGAAAAAAAACAGCACGGTTTTCGTGTTGTTTCCTGTCCCTCGGGGGACAGGAAAGTGTGCCGCAAAATGCGCCACGCACCAAACCGTTAGGAGCAAACATAAAAGAAACCAAATAAAACAAATTGGAATACTACGATAAATATTATGACGGGATCTTCTGGATTCAAGGAAACGAAGAAAGCAAAACAATAGCTACTTTATATATTGACAGTAATGGAGATGCAATTATTTCTTCTATTCAATCATTAACGACAAATATACATTTAGATAATTTAGATGGAGGATGGGATAAAATTGACGTTGTATTCGGTTATATAAATTGTCATGACAAATCTAATACATACTCAATTAAACTATATGATCTTTGGAAAATCCATGAATCAAGTGGTTCTCTAACTAAATTCAAATACAAATCTTCAAATTCATTCATAGCCTCATCTTATGACGAAAACATATGTGCTTTAAAGTACAAAACAATAATGATTAGTTCTGATATTTTTAATGATTGGGTTCCTAAATCAGGTTTTAAATTTTCATCAGATACTAGAGAAATATATGTGGTAAGTCATAATTACGAACAACCCGAAAAAATAGATCTTTTCAGAAACAATAATTTTCATATCTATATTTATTTTAGAGCCTACGCAGGTTATCCTGCAAGAAGAAACTCATACATAAAAGAAGAAGTTTTTCTGAATATCGAAACAACAGATTCTTTTGAAATTAGAGAATTATATAGGATTAAAACTAGTATTGAAAGGCTACTAAATATCTTATTATTTGTCCCATTTCAATCTACCAAATCAGAGTTTAAATCCGTATCAGAAAAAACATATAAGGCACTTAGAAAAAATAAAGAGTTTCATAAAGTTATAAGTAAAAAAATAGAGTTTGAAAAATTCACTAGTAATTCTCAAGCAATTCTCTCAAATTGGTTCTTGAAACAAGACAAATTAGAACTTATAATAAATAATTTCTTTAGTGTTTATGGGCATGAAGGAGTTTTGATAGAAAATAAGTTTCTTACATATATTTCTGTTCTAGAGAATTATCACAAGAATTATATTGATACCAAAGCAACACTAAAGAAAAGATTAAAGTATCTTTTAGATAACTCTACCATCAAGGCAAAAATTGAAGATATAGAAAACTATGCTGAATTATTAAAAATAACAAGGCATTATCACATTCATCTAGAAGAGAAACATGAGGAAAAAGCACTTAAATTAGACGAAATTGCTAAAGCGAATGTATTATTAGAATTCGTAATTAGAGAGCTCTTTATAAACGAAATAGGTATTGATGAAAAAATTGAGAATCCATTTTGGATAAAAAAAATAGAGACTAAAACTATATAAATCAATAAAAGTAATGTCAGCTCCTAACAACGACTAATAGTGCATGGCGCTATGACAGGTATAAAAGCCTTAGGGTTTTCGTATTGTTTCCTGTCCCTCGGGGGACAGGAAAGCCTGCCAAAAAAATGGCAGGCAGACTGCCGCAAAATGCGCCACGTAACCAAAGCTAAACCGTTATAGCTCATTTTGAAAAAACTAAAAACTAATCAGTAAAAGCATGAAAAAAACACTCCATTTTCTTCTAATAATCATAACAGCAATTTCTTGTACGACAAGTAATAATTATGAATTTCCTAAACAAGTAATAATTTCTGGCAAGGTATTAAACTTCAATCCTGAAAACCCAAATATACATTTAGGTGTAAATCGATTAGGATTAGGTTCATTGCAAATTCATGAAGATATAGACAGTCTTGGTTATTTTACTGCTTCTTTCGAAAGTTACACCCCAACAGATGTATGGGTTAGTTACAAAACAAATTTTTTAGTTCTAACACATCCTGGTGATAGTATTTATGTTGAATTTGATGGAAACCCGCAACAACGACCTGAGATATTAAAATCAATAAAATTTAGTGGAGATGCAGTATCACAAAATCAAGATGCTGCAAAGTTTCAATTGATGTATTTTTCAAACCCAATGTATTACGATTGGGATGCAAAAGCAAAAGCTGTAAAAGAATTCGATATGGATGAGTACATAAGCTACTTAGATTCCATACAAGATATTAGGGATAAATTGTACAATCAATTTGTAACTGATGTTAATCCGAACAAGGAAACTAAGATTTGGGCAAAAACATATCTTGATGAAGGCTACTATGATGCGTTAGCCTTTTATCCAGCAGAACATCAAAGAGCAAATAACCTCACCAACAAAGAATGGTCTGTTCCTATCTTCTACTATGACAATCTAAAAAAGCGGTTGCCTATATCAGAATCAATGTTTATCAGTGGTTATGCTTTGACGAAATTTATTAACTGTTTTCATTACAAATATGTTCAAAATAATTTGTGGGAAGAACCAGAAATTCAGAAGTATAAATTAAACAACGGATACATTGCTGCACCAAAAAATGTTATGGATTCATTAATAGTATTTGGTATTAGTAAACATACACCAGACTCTCTTCTTAAACAAATGGTGTTAACTGAGTTAATAAGCCAGAATTTTGATAACTCTGACATTAAACTTTTTGAAAAATATCGAGATCTAATTGAATCAAATATTAAAGAACCCTTTTTGATAGAACCTTTACTAGAAAAGTACAATCAAACAAAAGAACGGTTAGAAAATCCTCAGATAGCATCAGACGCAATGTTGAAAAAAATTGCAAATTCATCAGCAAAGGAGATTATGGATAGTATTATACAATCGAACAAAGGGAAGGTTATATATCTTGATTGTTGGGCAACATGGTGTGGACCTTGCAGATCAGAAATGCCAAATTCAAAAGAATTAATGAAAAAAATGAATGGGAAAGATGTTGCCTTCGTGTATCTGTGTATTGATTCTGAGGAAAAACTATGGAAGGCATCCCTTGCAGAAATGCAACTAACTGGTCAACATTATTTTTTAACAAATGAACAAAGCACTGACGTTAGAAAAGTTTTCGAGGTTAATGGTATTCCTCATTATTTTCTAATTGATAAAAAGGGAATTATTGTAGAAAAAGGTTCTCATTTAAGACCTGATGCTGTGGAAGAAAAAATTGAGAAATTATTAAAAGATTAAAAAACGAGTTCTAACAAAATGTAAATGTAATGCGGGTTTCAGTGGGTAATCCAACTGTTCCGCGTTGTTGTAACACCGTCAATTCGTCTTTGACGATTTGACGGAAAACATGAAATTATGAATAAACTAATTGGCTCCGTGCGTAATTGAAAGTTCATCACTTTTAATCCCGCACTCCACTTACATAAACCGTTAGCGGCAATATTTAAAAAGGACACTTAAACTCAGATATGGAACAGATTTTAGATTTTTTTGCAAATAATTATGAATGGATATTTTCAGGAATAGGTGTTTTCATAATTTCATTTTTCGTAATTCGAAAACAAAAAGGACAAAATCAAAAAGTCGGCAATAATTCCACTGGAATTCAAGCAGGCAGAGATGTGAAAATAAACAAAATTAAATCCAAAAAAAATGCTTGAGAAACAAAAACAAGAAACAGGAGAAGGAGGAACTTCATTGCAAGCTGGCAAAGACATTAAAATAGTACAGAATGTTGGATTACAGTTCTCTGAGGTAAAAGAAATATTCCATTTATTATTGAGTGAAAATTTTCCAAAGCTTAGAGAAATTGCATCTCAAACTGCGGCTCAAAACATTGAGAATTATCTAGAAAAACTTGAAACCAAATTTTCTCAAGATTTTGACCGCATTGATGTTGAAAAAATTAAAGACCCTGATGTACAGTTTAGCTTTAATGAAGTAGTTGAAGCAAGTGCAAGGAAAGGAGACAAAGTTGACTCTGATGTTTTATCAGAACTAATAATTGAACGGATAAGCAAAAAATCGAATGACTTTATATCTATTGTATCAAGTGAAGCAATAAAAATAGTACCCAAACTAACTGCAGAACACATCAGTTTTTTATCTCTAGTTCATTACTTATCTTCAGTCACACATACTGGGTTTATAGATTTAAGCCAATTAGAAATGCCTGCCGCATTAATAATAAGTATCACGAGTAATAGTTTTAATTTAAGTCGATCAAATAAGCAATACTTACAGTTTACTGGAGCCTTAACATCACTGAACATTATCAGCAATGATTTTAGAGTTACGACAAAGAAAAGATATGATTTCCTTAAGGACATTTCTAATGAGGATCTTGAGAAATTGGCGGAACAAAAAGCACCATCTTATAAAAAACTAATGGACATATATAAATCCAGTGAAATATACCAAATCACATTAACGGCAGTAGGCCAAATGATTGCACTTGCAAATTTGAGAAGAGTATTAGGTAATCTTGATTATGGTATTTGGATAAAATAAAGCTGCTAACAAAAGCTATAAAACATTGGGGGGTTCGTACTCGGCAGAAACGTTCATTGTAAAAATAAAACAGCCAACACATATTCAGGCACATTTGCAAACCAGACCAGCCGACACACCCACGGATATATTTATCTTTGGATTTTAAATTAAAGTACTGAAATATATAATGGCAAAAAAAGAAGTAAAAGAAAAAGCAATTGAAGTATCTCTTTGGGAAGCAGCGAATAAGTTGAGAGGCAGCGTTGAACCAGCCGAGTACAAACACGTAGTATTAGGACTGATTTTCCTAAAATTTGCCAGCGACAAGTTTGAAGAACACAGAGCCAAACTCCTTGTTGAGGGCAAAGAGAAATACATCGAAATGGCTGACTTCTACAATATGAGCAATGTGTTTTTCTTGGAAGAAATCTCACGTTGGAGTTACATTGTAAAAAAGGCAAGACAGAATGATATTGCATTAATCATTGACACAGCCCTGCATACCATTGAGAAAGACAACAAATCACTGAAAGGTGCATTGCCCGATAATTACTTCTCTCGATTGGGATTAGACATTACCAAGTTGGCTTCTTTGATAAGTGAAATTGACAGTATCAACACACTCAAAGACAAAGAGCAAGATTTGGTTGGGCGCGTGTATGAATATTTCCTGAAAAAGTTTGCTATTGCAGAGGGAAAAGGCAAAGGAGAATTCTATACGCCAAAAACCATTGTAAACCTGATAGCCGAAATGATTGAACCTTACAAGGGCATCATTTACGACCCTGCTTGTGGTTCAGGTGGAATGTTTGTTCAGTCTATAAAATTCATAAAAGCTCATCAAGGCAACACTAAAAATGTGGCAATATACGGACAGGAATATACCAAAACCACCTATAAACTGGCAAAAATGAACCTTGCCATTCGTGGTATATCTGCCAATCTTGGCGAAAAAGAAGCCGACACCTTTGGAGACGACCAACACAAAGATTTAAAAGCCGATTATATAATGGCTAATCCACCATTCAATCAAAAGGATTGGAGAGGCGAAAACGAATTGATTGACGACCCACGATGGAGAGGTTATGATGTGCCGCCAAAAAGCAATGCCAACTATGGTTGGATTTTGAACATGGTGAGCAAACTTTCTGAAAATGGAATTGCAGGTTTCATATTGGCGAATGGTGCATTGAGTGGCGGTGGCGAAGAATATAAAATAAGAAGAAAGCTGATTGAAAATAATTTAGTGGAAGCCATTGTAATTATTCCAAGAGATACTTTTTATACCACCGACATCAGCGTTACACTTTGGATATTGAACAAAAACAAAAGAGAAAGAAGCGTTGAGATAAATGGCAAACAGAAAAAATACCGCAACCGTGAAAAGGAAATTCTGTTTGTGGATTTAAGAAAGTGGGGACAAGAGTTTGAAAAAATGTTTATAGAACTCACAACTGAAGACATTGAAAAGGTT
>PHDM01000040.1 GCA_002840985.1 Bacteroidetes bacterium HGW-Bacteroidetes-17 | reverse complement strand
TTGATATCACCTTATCCTGATCGTACTCATTTTTTACACTGTTATAGTTGATCGGTTTTGTACCCACTCTTCGCGAATAAAAGATACGATCATTCCGGTTGAACAATTCAGTGCCTTCAGTAAAGAATGGCCTACGTTCCTGATAAAAGGTTTCAAATGGCGACAAGTTGACTATTTTATCATCTGATTGAACCTGGCTGAAATCGGGAATTAAAGTTGCATCAAGTGTGAAACTTTCATTGATACCCAGCTTTACATCCATCCCATATCCATACGATTTTCCCCATCCGATATTTTCACCGTTATTTTCGACATATCCTGAAAGATATGGCACAGCAGATAGTCGAAGAGGGGGAATGATGTTCGAAATACCTTCTATTTCACCGGCTTGGGTTTTTGTTCCGGCTATTTCTTTATCAACAAAATTCCAGGAGTCTATTTCTTTTAGCCGTTTTATTTCTCTGAAAAAGTTTATACCCCAACGCTGTACATCTTTTTTTGGAAATCGTAAAGCCGAGTAAGGAATCCTAACTTCAACGATCCATCCGTTATCAACGATTTGGGTTTTACTTTCCCATACACCATCCCAGGTTTTATCATCATGATGACTATCCTCTCCAACTTTGGCATCCATCTGCACACCGGCAGGATTTACCGAAAAACTATAAGCAATAGAGGCATCATTAAATGGATCAATATGTATCCCGAAATTATCTGAGATCCCTAAATTATCCCGTTTTGATAGTTCGCTTATAATACTGTCAGGAGCTGTATCATATAACATTGCGCCTATGTAAATAGCATCATCATCATATATAAACCTAATTTCTGATTTTTGCGTGCTTGGTGTTCCATTATACGGTTCAACCTGAACAAATTCACTTGCAACGATAACATTATTCCAAGCTTTATCATTCAATGTACCATCGATCACTGGAACTTCCATCGTTCTTTTTGCTTGTAAGACTTTTTTTTGATTCACTGAGTATGTGGGCTGATTCAACAGAATGGCAATCCCCAAAATGAAAATCTTAAGACTTTTGTTACTCATAATTAAGTTTGAGAAAAGGTTTGTCATTTTTGTTTTTGAAGGTTAAATGCATAAAAAATTCATAAAGTTCATAAGCTCAGGATATTATCCTTAGTAATTAAGTTTTGACCATTAACAATATGATATGATACCGATTTTTATAATTGGCCTTGAAATTAGGATAAAATTTAATTTAAATACGTGGTTAAAGGTAATTCAAATAAAGAGATAGACGAATATTGAAATCTTACATACTAAAGATCAGATTTAGTATACTTATTTTGATCTTCTTTTTAATTTTAGATAATCAATATAATATAAAATTTTTATAGAAAAACTATTGATGATTGGTGAATCAAAGGTGTATTTCAAGTTATCAAAGTAATTTTTGATCGAATGATTAACATCTGCGTAGACCGAATTCTTATACACCAACAATATTTCACTACCTGGTGCAAAATTCCATGTATAAACCATGTCAATATTGAAAGCATTAACATTAAAATCATTATTATCAGCATAATCATTTTGTTTTAAACTCCCGTCTTCCTGCAGATAGTAATAATTGTTATAGGTAGCCCGTATCCAATAATGGCGCATACGTATGCTCAGGGAAGAAGTATTATTAAATATATAGCTTGATTCTAAGGTATTTGTAATTGTTTGCACATCGCGTTGACCAAAAACGATAAGTTGTTCATCGTTACTTCCTAAACTGTTCGTAACATAGCCGTATGATTTATTATTGAATTTCAGTGAAGAAGTAAGTTTAATTGAAAATTGATCATTGATTCTTAACCGCGGGGTTAAACTAAAATCAATATTTTCTCTTCCGGCTTCATTAGTCCCTTCATATTGAAATCTGAAGTCTGTCGAGAATTTTTTACGATAATCGGGCGATCTTGAAAAATTAATCTGATAGGTGGCTGGCCTTTTATATATCCAACCATCAACTCTTGGTTCAAAATGATCGTCAGATCCTTTAGGTTCGAATTCTGTTCGTAAGCTCAGTGAAGTGTAATTTCTGAGTGTTGTATGCGACATTGTGCTAATCTGAAAAGATGCGAATTCCTTAGGACGATAAATAGAAGAGTATTCAAATGACACATTATGGAACATATTCATTACTTTCCAGAAAGGAGTATATTCATTATAATCAAAACTAAGTCGATGATTGATAATGTTATTGTTTCGCAGATATCCCAAATCGTTATGGTCGTATGTGTCGCTCATTAAAGATTGTGAATAATTGTATTTGAATTTACCACTGATTTTACCAAGATTAATTTGATAACTGTGCCCAATAATATTGTCATCATCAGGATAGTATTTTTGACTTAAATGGAAATGTCCACTAATTGCATAGAAATTATTTTTGTCAACAAATCTTACCTCTGTCCCAGAAACATTGGCCATGTATTCATGCCTCCCTCTATAAACATTTGTATTGTAGAAGGAAATAAATGAATTATTATTTAAAGACTGGTTAAGAACCACCATGTTGTAATTTGAGAAAGGTTGTGTGATAATTTGTTTTTCATTCCCATTTGGTTCAACCACTTTTGCATAAGTATTACTTGTCATCGCGTTGAAAATTCCCAATCCTAGTCCTGATTTTGTTTTGCCAGAAATTTTACTGGCATTAATTAATTGGTTTGCATCAGGGTTCGACAAAATTTGATCATCATCATATTCATCGTAGATGTTTGATCGATTAATCGGTTGGCTTCCAACTCTGCGAGAATAAAAAAGGCGATCTTGTCTGTTAAATAATTCTGTGCCCTCAGTAAAAAAAGGCCGTCGTTCCTGATAGAATGTTTCAAATGGTGAAAGATTCACAATTTTATCATCGGATTGGACTTGGCTAAAATCAGGAACAAGCGTTGCATCTAGTGTAAAACTTTCATTAATTCCAAGTTTTATGTCCATCCCATATCCATAAGATTTTCCCCAACCAACATTCTCACCATTATTTTCAATATAACCTGATATATATGGTACCGCAGATAATCGCAATGGTGGAATAATGTTGGCAATACCTTCTACCTGGCCGGCTTGAGTTGTGGTACCTGAAATTCCTTTATCTACAAAATTCCAGGAATCCTTTTCCCTGTACCTTTTAATTTCCCTGAAGAAATTAATGCCCCAAAGTTGAATGTCTTTTTTTGGGAAGCGCAAGGCAGCATAAGGAATTTTTATTTCAATCACCCATCCATCTTCCACAATTTGTGTTTTGCTCTCCCAAACTGCATCCCAATTTTTATCTTCATGATTGCTGTTTGCCGCCAGCTTTCCATCCATTTGCACTCCTGCAGGGTTAATGAAAAAACTATACGTTGTTGAAGCGTCATTAAAGGGATCAATATGTACCCCGAAATTATCCGAAACGCCTAACTCATCACGTTTGGATAATTCATTCATGATGCTATCTGGGGCTGAGTCAAAAAGCATGGCTCCAATATAAATTGCTTCATCATCATAGATGAATTTAACTTCAGATCTTAAAGTACCGGGGGCACCATTGTATGGATCTACTTGTACAAAATTATTTGCCACCTCAGCATTTATCCATGCCTTATCATTAAGGACTCCATCAATGATTGGAATTTCAATGGTTCTACTTACTGATAGCGTTTTTCTTGTAATTATTGAGTAGGAAGGCAGGCTTAATAAAAGGGCAAGACCGAAAATTGATAGTCTGATAAATAGTTTGTCCATATCCAAAAAACAGGATCTGTTTTTGATTTTTATTTAAAATAATTGTGCTAAAATAATTTGAATACTCTGTGAAAGCTGCAAAGGTAAAGGAATTCATTGTTTCTTTATTGAATAAGAAATAGAGATATATCAATAAGTAAATCTTATAGACTTAGGGTATGATTTTAGAGACGAAAAGAAGGTAGCTTTTGTCTGTAAAGTTCATAATTGACGATGTCAAAGCAAACGAAGTAAATTATGAGTGGAATATCATTTAGATTGGAGAAAATGCTAACTTCATTTAAAGCAATTTCAGCTGCTTGTGATTTTGGAAATCCATACACACCGGTACTAATATTAGGGAACGCAATTGTTTTAAATTCCATCACTTTAGCTAAATTCAGACATTCGTGATAACAATTTCTTAACAGCTCTATTTCGCCTGATTGTCCACCTGTCCAAATTGGCCCAACTGTATGAATAATATGCTTGGAAGGTAATTTATAAGCTTTTGTGATTTTAGCTTTGCCTGTTTCACAACCATTAAGGGTTTTACACTCCTTAAGCAATTCGGGCCCGGCTGCTCTATGAATGGCTCCATCTACACCACCACCTCCAAGTAAACTGTTATTGGCAGCGTTCACAATAACATCAACCTTAAGTTTGGTGATATCACCTTGAAGTAATTGTATTGAAACAGCCATTTTATTCAGCCTTAACAACAAATAATTGCGCTGTTTCGTATTTTACTACCATTATTTTGGTGCCTTTTTCGATAAATCCGGTCAATGCAGTGGCATCAAAATATTTATCGTCAATTTGAATTTTTCCGGCAGGTCGTAAATTAGTCTGGGCTACGCCCAAGCGATCAATCATCTGTTTGTATTCAGCATCTGATGTACTGAACCCATTTTCGTTTTTCTGTGTAGAATCCAAAGCCAGATGTCCAAATATCGTAGATGTAAATAGCTTCTTACTAAACCAAATCGAAGATACAACCGATAAAAAAATCGCAGTTACGACTGTGAAGAAGGCTTGATATAACCTGGTGAAATTAACAAGTTGGCCATCTAATATAATTGAATCAACCATGCTCAGGGTAAGCCCTGCAACAATTAATATGATGCCTGAAATTCCGATAAATCCAAATCCCGGAATGGCGAAAATTTCAATTGCCACTAAAACTAAACCTATTATAAAGAGAATAATTTCCCAATTTTCAGCTAAACCTTCAAGGTAAAGCGGCGCAAAATATAATAAAGCTGCAGCGATTGCCGCAATGGATGGAAACCCAACACCCGGAGTTTGTAATTCAAAATAGATTCCAGCAATAATAATTACAATCAGGATTCCTGAAATATAAGGTCTTATCAGAAATCCAATTGTGCGATCAAGTGGTGTAATGGTCTGTTCTGTAATTACATAGTTATTGATTTCAGCCAATTTTAAAACCTCATCAATATTTTCGGCTTTGCCCTCGCAGTAATGGTTTTCAATGGCTTCAGAAGTAGTCAACGTAAGAACACTACCGGTATCTATCACATTTTCAATATTTTTTTTTGAGCCAACCATAGCTTGTGCAATATCAGGATTACGACCTGTTGCTTCTGCTGTTGATCTCATTAGCGATCGCATATATGATTGATATTTATCCGGCAATGGCTTTCCACTCTGGTCAACAACTGTTGCTGCCCCTATATTTGCACCTGATCTCATATAAATTCGGTCACAGGCAATTGAGATTAGTGCGCCGGCAGATGCAGCATTATTGTCAATAAAAACATAAACAGGAATTTCGGATTCAAGAATCATGGTGCGGATTGAATCAGCGGCATCAAGCATACCGCCATAGGTATTCATGTGTATCAAAATTAAATCAGCATTTATTTCCCTGGCTTCTTTAAAAGCATTTTTAGTTAATCGCCAGATTGGGGGTGCAATTTCTTCTTTGATATTGAATTTATATATTTTTTGAATGCTATCAGTTTGTGCATAACCATTTGTGGATGTAAAAACAAAGGCAATCAACACCAAACATTGAGTAAAAAAATTAAAAAGCATTCTCATAGAATTAATTTTAAAATTAATCATTGTGTTTTTTCTTGTATAGTTTCCTCCAAGCTCTTTGTCGCCAATATTCCTTACTCCAGTATTTACCCCAGCGAATATTGGTCCATAATCGTTCATGAATATAATAAAGAAATATTTTTCCTATAAATTCGATACCGGCTATCAAACCTGCATTTTCCATACTTTCATCAATAGTTTTCTCTGTATATCTGGCGAATACTACAAAACTGATGAGGAAAGTAGCACCCGCTGCCATAATTCTCCATGTAAAAGCTTTTAACATACTTCTTGCGGGACTATCCTTTTCTTTACCTAGTGTTACACTTATTTCTTTGTCTTTGTTCATAGATTTATGTTGATTGAATATAATATACAAGGGTACTATTTTTTAGACATTTATGCAAAATAATGTTTGATGACTGACAATAATTCTTGATTGAGTAAGGTGTTAGTAGAAATAATTTCCTTCCCAAAAATGTAATTTGAGTTGCCGCTAAAATCTGTATTCATTCCTCCGGCCTGAGCAACAATAAAGGAACCTGCTGCTACATCCCACGATTGCAATCCATATTCATAAAAACCATCAAATCGGCCGCAGGCAACATAAGCTAAATCGGCAGCTGCAGATCCTAAACGACGTACCCCTCTGGTATGCTGCATAAAATACTTGAATAGCTGAAGATATTCATCCAGTCTGCCATAGTCATAATAAGGGAATCCTGTAGCAAGCAGTGAATCATCTAAATTTGAAGATTGTGAAACATGGATCAATTTATTATTAAGGAAAGCTCTTTCGCCTTTCCATGAATAAAAACATTCATCCCGGTTTATTTCATATACTACTCCCAAAATAATTTCTGATTTGTATTCTAATGCAATGCTAATGCAGTAAACCGGAACCCCATGTATGAAATTAGTTGTGCCATCCAGTGGATCGATAATCCAGTTAAATTCAGCTTTTGTCTCCAATTTTGGGCTTTCTTCTGCAATAAATCCGGACTCAGGAATGAGTTTAGCCAGTTCAGTGATCAAGCGTTCTTCCGCAATTTTATCAACATAAGTCACCAAATTATGAATGCCTTTAAATTCAATGTCTGCTGACCGTAATTGATGAGCTTCTACTTGGATAAACTTTCCAACAGCTCTTGCTAAATTGCAGACCTGATTGGTGATTATTTTTAAATTCATCAGGAAACGATTTTATTTTTGTTGTGATGTTTGATAAATAGAAAAATACTTATAATTCCTGCGATGATCAGCAAAACAGAAATAATCTCTGCTTGGGTGATTTGAAAATCAAAAATGGTGTAAGTTTCATTTATTCTAATCTTTTCAATGAAAAACCGCTCGATTCCATTCAAAATTAAATATACTGAAAATAAAATACCCGGAATTTTAATTTTTTTTCGTGAAAGCCATAACCCTAAGAACATGATAAGGCAAGTAATAGTTTCATAAACAGGGGTTGGGAAAACCGGATTTGCCAGATGAAAACAGTTTGTTCCTACGCATCCGTCGATAAATACGCCCATATTCAGTACATTGTGAGGGTAATCATAAGCCCAGAGCCATTCGGGTAAAAAAGAGAGCCATGCTGGTTTTGGTTCCAGATTGATAATTCCCCAGTCGCCATCACCTGCAACCTGACAACCAATTCGCCCAATTGCGTATCCAATCATTAAAACAGGTGCAATAGCATCTGCCAGATGTGCTTTCGGAATATTACTCTTTTTGGCATAAAATAAGAGTGTAAGGCCGGCAACGATCAGTCCTCCATAAAATGTAAGTCCACTAAATGATAACAATGATCCAACAGGGTCTGTCAAAAATTCATCAATATTTTCAAGTTGATGAAAAATTTTTGCACCAATAATTCCGGAAACTGCTGCAATAAAAATAAGGCTGGCTGTAAGTTCATAAGGATGAATTTTTACATCTTCCCAAACAGGCTCTTCCAATTGGTTCTTCTTCTTGTCTCGAAAAACTGAATACAATGAATATACTCCAAATGCAAGGCCGCCCCAGATATTCCCTTTTAGCGAAAAGATATATTGGTCTGGTTGTTCTGCAAAAGAGGAGTAAATTAAAATTGCTCCTATTATTTTATACCCGATAATAAACCCAAGGATAAATGAAATCGACAGTTCAATAAAACCGGCTGGTTTTCCCTTTAATACCTTCTTAAACTGAACAGGTATAACACCTTCCTTCTCTTTTCTTTTTAACTCATGGTACAGAATTAAAGTAGCAACAAAAAAGGCCAGTGCAACGAAGAATCCATAGCTTTGAATGGGAAGGTTAATATTGGTTCCAAATATGTCATTGATAAAATCGCTGATCTTGGGATACATAATTTCGTTTTATAAAAAATCAATTAAAAAAACACCATCCGAATCAATTTTCGATAGTTTGACTTCTTTTATTTTATTAACCAAATCATGATTGTACGGGGTTTTTACTTTAATGTAGTTGTCGCTGAATCCATGCATAAACCCAGCGTTATTATCTGATTCAAATAATACTTTGGTACTGAATGCGATATGATCATTGTAGAATTGTAATTTTTTACGATCGGATAGTTGCTGTAGTTTTCTGCTTCTTTCGTGAATAATTTGTGGAGGTACTTTTATATCACTCTTCGATGCTACAGTTCCCGGTCGGTCTGAATAAGAAAATACATGTGTATATGTAATGTCAGTATCTCTAATAAATTCGTATGCTTCCTGAAAATCTTCTTCTGTTTCATCAGGAAAGCCAACAATGACATCCGCAGCAATTAAGCAATGTGGCATTACTTCTTTAATCACCGAAACTCTATCGGCAAATAAGGAAGGTGTATATCTGCGCTTCATTGCTTTTAAAATTTTCTTACTGCCCGATTGCAGAGGAATATGAAAATGTGGTAAAAATTTATTTGAATTGGCTACAAAACGGATAATGTCGTTTGAAAGTAAATCGGGTTCTATTGATGAAATTCGGATACGGTCAATCCCTTCTATTTGATCTAATTGTTTTAATAAATCAAAAAATGATTCGTTATTTCTTTTTCCAAAATCGCCAACATTTACGCCAGTCAAGATGATTTCTTTGATTTCACTTGCTGCAATTTCCCTTGCCACTTTTAGGGTATTTTCTATGGTATTTGATCGGCTTCGTCCCCGGGCATGAGGTATCGTGCAAAAACTGCAAAAATAGTCACAACCATCCTGTACTTTCAAAAATGAACGGGTACGATCACCCGAAGAGTAACTTGGGTAAAAGTTTAAATCTGTTTTTAAATCGGAGGTAGAAACAACAGTTTCAGTTGAATGGTTTTTTTCAAGATTATTGAGATGGTCAAGAATTTTAAATTTGTCGTTATTGCCTAAAACCAAATCAACTCCATCCATGCTGGCTAATTCATCAGGTCGGATTTGAGAAAAACATCCAATGATTGCGATACGAGCATTTGGATTTCGTTTGTGCGCCTGTTTGATTGCCGTTTTACATTTTTTTTCGGCATTTCCGGTTACTGTACATGAGTTTATTACATAAACATCTGCTTCTTCCTTAAAATCAACTGATTCAAATCCTTCTTTTATAAAGGATTTTGAAATACTTGAAGTTTCGGAAAAATTTAATTTACAGCCGAATGTCTGAAATGCTACTCTTTTCATAATAATGATCACAAAGATAATGGTTTACTTCAATATTTTAGTAGGCTTGGCGTCAATATATTTTTGCATAAGAATTCCTCCGACGATAAAAAATAAACCGACAATTGTAGATGCTAAAATTTTTTCACCAACTATTATTGAGATAAAGATGAGAGCCAGGAAAGGCGAAAGATAGACAAGGTTGCTGACTTTGGCTGTGTTGATTGATAAACTTAATGCTTTGAGCCAGAGAAAATAAGTAATTCCCATTTCAAAAAACCCAATATAAATTGAACCCACTAGTGCATTTTGTGAAGGGAGTTGAATTCCGTCTATGATAAGGCAAGTAACAAGAATGTAAATAAAACCGAAACAAAAATTTAAAAATAATTTAATGATATCATCCCGCTTATCCTTCATGTTAAATATCCAGTAAAGAGCCCAGAATATTGCACTTCCGGCAGCCAAACCAACACCTATGATATTACTGAATTGAAGTGTCAAAACATGACCTTCGGTTGAAATGATGATGATTCCAAAAAAGCTGATAACGATGGCAATAATACTTTTAAAACCAATTTTTTGTTTAAGCAAGGGAACTGAAAAAAGCACCAATACAATGGGCCAGATATAATTTAAGGTCCCAGCTTCCTGAGCCCTCAAGAGGGTATAGGCTTTAAAAAGAATAAAATAATAAAGGAACGGGTTCAGAAATCCCATGATGGCTGAACTTATAAAATCTTTTAGTTTTAAGTCTTTCAGTAAGTTAATTTTCTTTTGTAAAACAAGGATGATGAACAATATGAAAAGTGAGAATAAACTGGCGTAAAGTAAAAGTAAGGTATAATCTATAAATCTTAAAGTAATTTTAAATGCAGAACTCATCGTTGACCAAAAGAGAATTGCACTCAATGCAAATAGATATGCCTGCGATTGTTTCTTCATCTTAAAATTAATTTGCCCAGGCTGGGAAAATGCTTGTGTCTATCCCGAAGATATAACTCCCAAGATAATAGGTTGCTAAGGTGATAATGATAGCTCCAATGATATTTAGGATAAAGCCGGTTTTTGCCATATCGATAATACTGATTCTTCCGGTGCCAAAGATGATGGCATTTGGAGGTGTGGCTACAGGTAACATGAAGGCCATCGATGCTGAAAGTGTGGCAGGAATCATGAAAAGTAAAGGGTTTGTATGGGTTGATATTGATAACCCTGCCAAAACCGGAAGTAACATTTCTGTAGTTGCTACATTGGAAGTCAGTTCAGTTAAAAAGGTCATCATGAGGGCAATTGTTAAAATTATCAGGATGGGATGAATGCTTACAACCCAGCTGAGTTGGGTTCCAAACCATAATGATAAACCTGATTCTTTAAATCCACTGGCCAAAGCAAATCCTCCTCCGAATAACAAAACGATATGCCATGGAATATCTTTGGTATCGTTCCAATTCATGAGCTTTTTAGCGTGTTCTTTTTTGGATGGTATGAAAAATAGCAAAACCGACATACCAATTGCGACGGTTCCATCATTTAAAAATGATGGGTTTGAGAAAATATTTGCCCAACCCGGCATTTTAAATGAACCCAATGTTATATCCGATCGAAAAATCCATAAAAACGCCAAGGCAATAAAATCAATGAGTATAATCCTTTCTTCGTAACTAATGGGACCAAGATTTTTATATTCATTTTTGAATGCTGACTTATCAATGGATGATAATGTTTTTTCTTTCGGCCTGTACATATAATATAAAAGCACCCATGTTACCAGAAATAGCAGAATGCTTATTGGCATTGCAAAAGCGAACCAATTTGCAAACGAAATTGCTGGTGCATTTGGGAACATAATTTGAAAAATCCGGATAAAAGACAAGTTTGGTGGTGTGCCGACGAGAGTTGCTATTCCGCCAATTGATGCACTGTAAGCAACCCCAAGAAACAAACCTGCTGCATATTTCCCGAGTTTTTGCCTTTCAATGTTTTCTTCAAGTTTTTGAATAATGGACAATAGAATCGGAACCATCATCATTGTTGTAGCTGTATTTGAAATCCACATCGAAAGAAAGGCTGTCGAAAGCATAAATCCAAGGAGGATACGAGCAGGACTAATTCCAGTATACATCAATATTTTCAGTGCTATCCGACGATGTAAATTCCATTTTTGCATGGCAATGGCCACTATAAACCCGCCAATAAAAAGAAAAATGACGTGGTTGAAGTAGGTGGAAGAAACATCTTTCCCATCCATTACTCCCAGAATTGGGAACAGAACAACAGGAATAAGTGCTGTAACGGCTAGAGGTACAATTTCGGTAATCCACCAAATAGCCATTAATAAGGCGATTGCAAGGGTGTAAGTTACTTCAGGATGGCCTGGTTCAAGGTTGCCAAAAAAAATAATTAAAAAAAATAAAACTAAACCTCCGAACAAACCGAAGCTTTTTTTAAGATTGAATCGTGACGATTTTATTTGCATAAATTATGGCTTGAAATTCAAATGTAGAAAAATTACCCAGATAATAAAACTAGAAATTTATTCATGATCCATTTTGGTTGATGATGTTCTAAGCTAAATTGTTAATTTTGCGAGTCATTAATTCAATGAATCTCTTATGAAAAAATTAGCGGTTGTGGCTTTTGGTGGTAATGCATTACTTCAGGCAGGTCAAAAAGGAACGATTGATGAGCAGGAAAGAAATGCATATGAATCAGGTGAGCGTTTGGTTTCATTACTTGAAAGGGGTTATAACCTTGTAATCACGCATGGAAATGGACCTCAGGTTGGAAATATTTTATTGGCCAATCAGGCAGGAAATAAAATGTTCGGGTTACCTGAAATGCCGCTTGATATCTGTGTTGCTTATTCTCAGGGTTTTATTGGTTATATTTTGGAGCAGCAGTTAAGAAATGTTTTGCAGCTGCATGATTTGGATCGGGATATCATTACCATTATTACCCAAATATTAGTAAACAAAGATGATCCTGCATTTTCAAATCCTACAAAACCCATTGGTCCTTATTATACCAAAAATGAGGCTGAAATAATCATGAAGGAATCATCTTCAAAATTTGCGGAAGATCCAAAGGGTAGGGGTTGGCGAAAAGTAGTTGCTTCCCCTAAACCACTTGTTATATCAAATAAGAAGTCAATTGAGCGAATTGCACGTGACGGGCAAATTGTAATTGCAGTTGGTGGCGGCGGGATCCCTGCATTTTATATCGAACCAAATAAACTTCAAGGAATAGATGCCGTTATCGATAAGGATTTAGCATCGGCATTGTTGGCTTCACAAATTAATGCAGATAAATTATTTATACTTACCGATGTGCCAAAAGTTTGTCTGAACTTTAATACACCTCAAGAAAGAACCTTGGATCGGGTTACCATTTCAGAAGCAAGAAAATACCTGGAAGAAGGTCATTTTGCTGAAGGTAGCATGGCTCCTAAAATTCGTGCGGCAATTCATTTTGTTGAACATAGCGGTAAAGATGCAATTATCACCAAGAGCACGCTTCTTGGTGTTGACGATGGAGGTACAAGAATTGTAATGGTTTAATCCATTAATGCGTTTTTACAAAAAATGCAACTTTCTCAAGCGAAGTAATCATATCATATTCCTCAAGATATATGTGAGATGGAACCTGGACAGGTTTAGGGGTGTAGTTTAAAATACCTTTAATTCCTGCATTTACAAGTTTATCGGCTATTTCGGGAGCAGCGCCTGCAGGAACCGTAATAATGGCGATAGATATATTTTCTTCCTTAATAATTTCAGCTAATCGATCGATGTGATAGCCTTTAACGCCAGAATAAATCCGGTCAATTTTATCAGGATTACTGTCGAAGCCGGCTACAATAGATAATTTTGTACGTTTGCCATTGAAATAATTGATCATGGCCCTTCCCAGATTTCCAATGCCAACAACCGCGACATTCAATCCTTCTTTCGTGTCGATGATATCCCCAATTAAATCAATTAACTCTTGAATATTGTATCCTTTTCTCAATGTGCCCGTGTATCCAATCAACATGATGTCCCTTCTAACCTGAACAGGGGTAATGTGTTGTATTTTTGCAATCTCGTGCGAAAAAATATGTGTTTTTCCTTTTGCGGCACAAATAAGTAATGCTCTGCGGTATTGGCTTAGTCGTTCTATAGTCTTGTGTGGTAAGTGCTTCATTCAACAGCGAAATTAATTGGTAACTAGATAGAGTTTCGCAAATTTAGATTTTGGGATAATAATATGCAAGAAAAATTGTTAATTATTTCACAACTTGCTAAAAATTTATAAAATTCTTATAGATTTTAAGTACAGAATGATAAATCTGTTGAAAGATATAATGATTGTGAAAGGGTATTCGATCTGACGAATAAATAGTAAAACTTTACTTTAATTGTTTTTTGAGCCAATCATACCAAGCATCCATTCCTTCACCTGTTTTTGCTGATAGTTCGAAAAACTCAAGATGATGATTTACTTGTAGGGCATATTCTTTAGCTTTCTCAACATTAAAGTCAACATAAGGTAAAAGGTCTGTTTTATTGATGATGCAAATATCTGATGTATGAAACATGTTAGGATATTTGATCGGTTTATCTTCGCCTTCGGTAACACTAATAATCACAACTCTTTTAGATTCACCTAAATCGAACATTGATGGACAAACTAAATTCCCAACATTCTCGATGACAAGAATACTGTTTTCTTTGGGTTGAAGTTTTTGTACCGCTTTATGGATCATGTCGGCTTCTAAATGGCAGCCATTTCCGGTGTTTACCTGAATGGCCGGTGCTCCAGCAGCTTCAATTCTGTTGGCATCATTCATCGTTTGTTGGTCCCCTTCGATGACATAAAAGGGCATTTCATCATGTTTTTCCTTGATGGTCCTTTCAAGCAGACTTGTTTTTCCGGATCCTGGTGAGCTAACCAGGTTAAGTGTAAAGATGTTTTTTGCTTCAAAATAACCACGGTTCTTCATGGCCAATAAGTTATTCTTTTGCAAAATATCTACCTCTAAACGAATTTCAGTTTTATGTTTGTCATCATGAGAATGGCTATGATCATGGTCATGGTTGTGATCATGGTGCATCTGATCATGTGAATGATCATGGGGATGTAATCCGTTTAGATTTGTATTTTCTCCGGGTCGTTTAATCGATACTGTATCGTCGCCGCAGCCGCAAGTTCCACACATAAGTATTAAGTTTTTCGCAAAATTAATCAATAAAAGTATTTTCGGATCATTAATTTAAAGTTATTAAATAAACATTGATATTTCGATAACAGTAAAATATAGAATTAGAACAAAATTATATAGGCCGAATAGTTGGATTCATTAGATATGTTTGTATATTAGCTAAAGAAGAACAGTTTTGATAAATGATTAATAAGCTTAAGAAAAGGAGGACACAATGCCTAAAAATGTATCGTTAAATGTAAAATGTACCAAGTGTAACCATTCTTTGATGGATTACAATAAAGAATTAAATGGTAAACCAAGTATTTTTGTAAATGTTAAATGTGGTGGGAAAACAGGTAAATTATGGCTTTGCTCTACCTATGGATGCTACGATAAAGATTCAGATATCCCATTAGTTCAGGGTTGTGATACCGAAATGTATTGTCCCCACTGCCATGAATTATTGAATACTAATGTTGATTGCAAAGAATGCGATGGGAAAGTTATAAAGTTTAATATTGAGATTGGAGGTGTTGTTAGTATTTGCTCAAAGGTTGGTTGCGAAAGTCATTATGTAATGATCGAGAATCTGGAAGATACTTTGCGTAAATTCCATGCAACTTACGGCGAATAATTACGATGTTAATAAATCGTTAGAAATTTCTTTTATCCATTTAATAAGCCTTCAGCAGGTGTTTTTGTCTATTTTTTCTTTGGAAAAATCAAAGTGAAAGTACTTCCATGTCCAAGTTTCGATTCAACTTGGATTTCTAGTTGATGATAGTTGCATATTGTTTTGGCCAATGCAAGTCCAAGCCCAAAATTATGAGTGCCTGATTCAAATTTTTTAAATCTTTCAAAAATATAAGGCAAGTGTTTTTCTGCAATGCCGATCCCGTTATCTTTAATTTCTATTATGTAAGTATTATTTATATGTTTTGATGAAAGCTCAATGCTCCCATTTCCAGGAGTGTATTTAATGGCATTGTTCAAAATATTATACATTAGTATATGAATAAGTTCTTTATTCCCGAATAGCGTAAATTCTTTTTCACTAAGGTTTTCAGTCAATGAAATGTCTTTCACTTCTATTCGTTCCTTAATTTCATCGATTACATTCACTGCAACTTGATTAATATTAATGGTTTCATCAAGCAGGTACTCTTTGTTTTCTATTCTTGAAAGCAATAATAATGATCGCACTAGTTTTGTAAGCCGTCCAAGTGTAACTTTCGTTTCATAAATTTTAATGGTATCTTCATGGCTCAGATTTGTATTATCCGAAAAATTTTCAAGTTTGCTTTTGATGATACTGATAGGAGTTAGGATTTCGTGTGAAATGTTTCCAATATATTCTCGTTCTTCATTAAATACATCTTCGATTCTTCTCATTAAATGGTGGATGCTTTCTTCAAGATATTTAAAATCGGAGGTGTTTGTTTTTGTTACAGCATAATTGAAGTTTGACGGATGATTTATTAATTTTAGTTTTCGAATAATTTGATAAAATGGACGTAATAAGATTTGGGTCACCGAAAGATCAAAAATTACAGAAAGGGACAATAAAAAAATCAGAAAAATAAAAGTATATTTTTTAAGATTTTTTTCAAACAAAGTGATGGCAGAGGTGCTTTTACCGATTTCTATCAGGTAAAAATACTCCTCATATTCGAATGTTGCACTGATGATTCGGTAATCCAGAACTTCTCCATCAACCAATCGTTGAGTTGATTCGATATATTCTGTTAAAACTGTGTCTGGGCTAACCTCTATTGAAACATATTCTTCTTTCAGGATATTATAACTGCCGTATCCCATGGCATCGTCCTGTACATCAATAAAATGTTCGATCCCATTTTCTTCAAGTAGCTTGTATAACTGATCAAGTTTGTCAATCAACTGTTTATCCATCTCCTGAATCGAAATTTCCCGAACCGTTAACGGTAAAACAAATACAGCAATAATAATGATCAATATTTTTGAAAAAGCATTGATCAGTGCAAGTTGTGTTCTAAGTTTGATGTTTGACAACAACATTTTTATAAGTCGAATTTATAACCTAATCCCCTCACAGTTTTGATCCAATTTTGATTGTCGAATTGGTTTATTTTTTTTCGAATATTTTTAATATGAACATCGATATAATTTGAATCATAATCTTCTTCATAAAACCCACCCCAAACGTGTTCAGTTAATTGCATACGATCAAGGATCCTTCCTTTATTCAAAACAAGATAACTAAGAATGTCGAATTCTTTCTTAGTCAAATCAATGTTTGTGTTTTCGTGTGAAAAAAGTCGCTTGTTTATGTCGATTGTAAATTTGCCAAATTGAATTTGTGCCTTGGAATGGTCAAACTTTCTGCGTGTAATTGCCTGTATTCGTGAATGGAGCTCCAACAAAGAAAATGGTTTTGCCAGATAATCGTCAGCACCATATTCAAATCCTTTAAGTTTATCATTCAGTTCACCTTTCGCCGTAATTACAATGAAGTAAGCATCTGCATTATAAGATTTTGCTTCTTTAATTAAATCGAGGCCATAATAATCGGGTAACCCTATATCGAGTAGCACAAAATCGTATGGATTTGTTGCCAATAACTCAGAAGCTATGGCTCCGTTATAAGCTTTGTCACATTGATAATGTGCATTGCTGAGGAATTGCTCAATTTCATCCGCCAGGGCTTTTTCATCTTCAATGATCAGGATTCGCATAACTTATAAACTTGGTGAGTAAAAAACGGAGATCATGAAGCCGTTCTGATCTTTCCAATTGAGTGCTTTCAGTTTATTTGAGGGGACATTGTAAAACCAGCTGAGGGAGAAGGACAGGCTGTTATAACTGTAAATTATAGGTACTGAAAAGGATAAGCTCTGATAAGAAAATTTATCAGTGGAATATCCCTGGCTATTAAGGAATCTTCTTCTCCCAAATCTTTGAACCGGTGTAAAATCTTCAAATATCCAGTCATCTGTACCAAAAGATGCTGAAATACCAGGATTAAATAAGAAAAAGTCATTTTCAAGAAACAAATCATCGATATCCAAATTTAAGGATGCTCCAAGATCACTGAAAAAATTATTCGATAATCCATACATGGTATAAGCATCGGCAGTAAAGCTGATATATTTTGAGTTCAGAATTATTGAACTATTAATTGTATGATTGTAGGAGATTCCCTCATAGGTTTTATCACCAATAAAATCGAGAAATGTATGCTGGTATCCTATTTTAATTTCAGTTTCATAGGTAGTAATATTGGCTTTATAATAATTGGCGTAATTAACAGAAGCCCAAAAGCCGGATTTATGATAATAACTAAAATCACCGGCATAAGTTGGCATTTTTATTTCGGTATCAAGGGTTTTGTATTTTATGTTGTTATTCGTATAGCTGATCCCAACCATAAGAAAATTGAAGTCAGATGATTCTTGAATGCTGTCTTTTAGAGTGTTTTCGAAGCTTATACTATCATTGGTTTGGGACATTAATGATACAGAAAAAAATAGAAATATGAATTGCCCAAAAAAAATGGCTAACGAATGATTCAGTATTTTGAGTTTCATCATCCTTATTTCTTACCTTTTTTTCGAACCATATTGGACTTTCTAATGGCTGTTTTTAATTTTTGAGCCTGAATCTTTTGTTTGGTTTGGGTAATCTTCTTCAGTTGTGATTGTTGAAGTTGTGCTTTTGGCACTGATTTTATATTGTTCTTTTTGGCAGGATCAGTTAGGTTTGTCTTTGTTTGGATCTCGGTTGTTTTCACAGGAAGTTGCTGGCTAAATACACTACCAACAAGCATTATTAATATGAATGAAAGAAGAAATTTAATAAGTTTCATTTTGTAAATAATTTAAATAAAGGTACAATATTTTAATAAATATTGTATGAAAAAAAAACGGTTGGGAGGCTGTTCATACAGTCAAATCGGGTTTTAATTGAACCAAACTGAGCTGTTTTTAAATAATTATTATTATCAAATGAACACCTCCCAGCCAAAACTACAATCTACTAAACAGTTCTGCGCCTATGCCCTTGTAATTCTACAATTTCTGTAACACCATTTGTTGTTATTTCTGCCAAATTATCGCAGGTTCCATCACCATAATTAATCGTAATTTCTGTACCATCACCTTTTACAATATTTACAATCCCCTGAACGTAGAAATGATTACATTCCTGTGAATTTTTACGGATTAACGGTGAGGTTATCTGAGATGTAAAAGTCTCACCGGTCGCACAAATTCCTGCAGATGAACCTGTAACTTTTATCACATCGTCTTCCTTATTTCTTGTATTTGACCCTTCAATGACTTCACGGGTGCGTTGAGCTGTCCTGGTAATGGTTCCTCCATTATCTGCCAAAATGATTGATCCGTTGTCAACCATCTCCATCTGACGGTTTCCGGCTTCATTTATAAAGCCATGTGTTGTTTTTGTTCCGGTAAGCTGATTTCCATTGACGAAATAATTTTCGAACTGGTAAGTCATTTGCACATCACCTTCCCAATAATTTCCTTCTCTGGTCATAATCAATTTTCCTTGTCTCAGCCTTCCATCAAGACCTGTGCAGCCTTCTGTGCCAAAATCAACTGTTGTGACGGTTGATTGTGCTGTTATTACATTGGTTATCGTTGCACATGATCCCATGCGCATGAAACGATTACCGTTCATTTCAGCAGATTTTAATTCGTTTGAATTACCAATGTTCAACGCTTCATCGGAAATCTCGATTACTTCATCAAAAAGTTCTGATGCAAATGATTGGTCGAGTGCAAGATCCAGACTTTTTGTATTGAAATCATTAAATGTTTCGGTGGTTTTGTTGCATGCCGTGAAGATTGCAAATGATCCCATCAAAACGATGATTGCAATCGTTGTTGTTCTCAATCCTTTTTTCATTGTTTCTTATTTTAAATTTATAAATAGAGAATTATAAGTTTGATGTGGCAATACTACATTCTGAAAATGAAGTGAAGATGAAGAATAAAAAAAGCAGCTACAAAGAGCTGTTTTCTTAAAAAATATTGTGGCAATGAACTACCCCGCAGCAGAGCTGCGAGGTATCTGGAATACAGAATACAGTAGTCAGAATTTTTTTGAAGATATTTTAATCCCTCTTCTGAATTCTGAATTCTGGATTCTTACCCCGAAGCAGAACTTCTAGGAATTCTTTTGATTAAATATTAGCAAATCCTTGGGAGTTGCTCTCCGGCTAGCATATCGATAATTCTCTTTCCTCCGATTGAGGTTGTAACCCATCCTTTGCCATGGTGTTTGTCAACTATTTCACCAATAATGGATGCTTCCATGCCAAATTCATTTGATTTTAAAATTTGCATTACTTTATTTGAATCCTCAGCAGCAACAATCATGATAACTTTACCTTCATTGGCAACATATAATGGATCAAATCCAAGGATTTCACACATCCCTCTAACAGTTTCTTTAACGACTAATTTGACTTCATCAAGCTCAATTCCATATGGACTGCCGATTGCGAGCTCAGTAAGAACGGTTGCAACACCTCCTCTGGTAGCATCGCGCATGAATTTAATTTGTGCCCCACTTTTGATGACTTCACCAATCATTTTATTTAAACAAGCACAGTCTGATTCGATGGCAGCGCGAATATTTAATTCGTTCCGGGCACTTAAAATAGCCATCCCATGATCACCAATACTGCCATTAATGATAATTTGATCCCCGATTTTTATATTTTTACCTGAACTTATCTCCAATTGATTTTCATCAATTACTCCTATACCACTGGTATTGATAAAAACTTTATCGCATTTACCCCTATCAACAACTTTGGTATCGCCTGTAACAATTAATACTCCAGCCTTTTGAGCTTCTTCCGCCATCGTTTTGACAATTGTTTCAAGTTCGTCCAGGGCAAATCCTTCTTCTATGATGAACCCGCAACTAATATATTTGGGAGTTGCCCCGCTAACGGCTAAATCATTTACGGTCCCTGCAATGGCCAGTTTCCCAATATTACCACCAGGGAAAAAAATAGGATCAACCACGTACGAATCGGTGGTATAAGCGATATGCTTACTGCTTATATTTAATAATGCTGAATCAGTTTGCTGTTTTAAGATCGGATTATCGAAATGCCGAACAAAAAGTTTGCTTATCAAATCGTGGGATAAACTACCACCACTTCCATGGCCCAGTAAAACTTGTTTGTTTTTCATTTGTTTATTTCACAATTAATCTCTGTTAAATCGAAAATGTGCATTACATGCTCCTTCGTTCGATACCATGCAGGCCCCAACCGGATCACTTGGAGTACAAGCTTTTGCAAATAGTTTACAGTCTTTTGGATTTTTGAGTCCTTTCAATATCTCCCCACAAATACAACCTTTATCTTCTTTTGTAGGTTCAACAACAACAGGAATCATTTCAACAGCATCATATTCCCGGTATTTATCCCGGATTTTCATGCCACTATTTGGCAGTACGCCCAAGCCTCTCCACCACTCATCCTGTAGCTCGAAAACTTCATCCAACATTTGTTGTGCCTTGAGGTTTCCTTCAGGTTTTACAACCCTGCTATATTGAATTTCAACTTTAGGATCATTATTCTCCAGTTGCCTCACCAGCATTAAGATTGAACGTAAAAGATCAACAGGTTCGAATCCTGAAATCACACATCCCAATTTATAAATATCAGAGATGTCTTTATAGATACCTGATCCGGTAATTGTACTTACATGGCCGGGGGCAATATATCCATCAATTTTAACGCCTTCATCAATGAGTGCCTCCATTGCAGGTGGCATAATTTTGTGGGAGCTGAACAGAAAGAAGTTTTTAATTCCGGATTTGTGTGCGTTTAAAACTCCAACAGCACTGCTGGGTGCAGTTGTTTCAAACCCGATCCCTAAAAATACGATTTTTTTATCCGGATTTTCTTCAGCTATTTTTAATGCATCAAGCACCGAATATACAATTCGGATATCCGCACCTTTCGCTTTTTCTTCATCAAGTGAAGTGGAGGAGCCGGGAATTCTGATCAAATCACCATAAGTTGTAATAATTATATCACTTAACCTGGCATATGCAACTGCCTGATCAATGTATTTTCTGCTTGAAACACAAACAGGGCAACCCGGACCTGAAACCAATTTAATATTTGCAGGTAATAAACTTGGGATCCCAAATTTTTGAATGGACATGGTATGACCACCGCATACTTCCATTAAAGTAATTTTTTTTGTTGAAGTTTTTTTAATTTGTTCAATCAACTCCATCACCAGTTCTCTGTCCCGATATTCATCAATGTATTTCATGGTCGTAGATTTTAGAATAGACGGCTAATTTTAAGTTATCCGATTGCCCGTCGTTTTTTCTTCCTCATCAAGGCGTTGGTTCAAATCTTCAAACTCTTCAAAAATTTTTAGCGTTTCCACAGCATCTTCTTCACTGATTTTTTGGATGGCAAATCCGGTATGCAATAATACATAATCACCAATTTCAACATGGTCAATCATCTGTAAACTGGCTTCGTAGGTAGTTCCTCCAACAGATACAATTGCCATTTCACCTTCTATCGATTCTACTTTTGCAGGGATACTTAAACACATAATTTTATTTTTTATTTTCGAATGATTATTGATTATTGGGTTTTTTTATTGTTTCGAGTCACCAATCCCTAATCACCAATTAATTACCAATTTTTTATTTTTGAATGCTTATTGCTAATATTGAAATATTTAAATATTCATTTTCAATCATCATTAATCAATAAGCATTAATCATTAATTTGCCTTCTTTTAGCCGCAATTGCTAATTGTCCTAAAGCTAGTCCTCCATCATTTGCAGGAATATTTTCTTGTGCAAAAACTTCAAATCCATTATCTGATAATAAATTCTCGGTTTTTTCAAGTAAAAAACTATTCTGAAAACTTCCACCCGATAAAACTACTTTATTTAACCCTTCAGTTTGCCTAATTTTATTAGCGACCTCAAAAATAACATTAATTATGGTATTGTGGAATTTTGCGGAGATCACTTCTTGAGTTATCCCATTTTGTAAATCGTTAACAATACCTTTTATAATATTTTCAGGTTTTATTACTGTGCCAGTTTCAAAATTGTAAACTGCCGATGTATTTTTGTCGATCGCGGCTTCAAGCCTCATTGGTGCTTCTGCATGAAAACTTGATTGAGTACAAATATTTGTCAATGCCGCAACGGCATCAAAAAATCTCCCGGTACTGGAAGTTAAGGGACAATTAATGTTTTTTTCAAGCATTTTTATTACTAAATCAATCTCAAAATCAGGAATGTTTTTTAAAAATGCCAGATTTAAATCCAAAAACGATGTTCCATAATATTTATACAGATAAGAAACTGCCATCCGCCATGGGTTTTTAGTGGCAGTGTCACCTCCCGGCATCTGCACATATTCAAAATGCGAATATCTTTTGTAATCGGCAAAATCACAAATTAAAAATTCACCGCCCCAAATATTTCCATCATCTCCTAATCCCACACCATCAAAGGCAATTCCAATGACCTTTTCATCAAGCTTTGCGGGAAAACCCAATGTTGTCCATGATTCCCACTCGTTGTGATTATAAGGGGTATGACAATAAAATATGATACTGCAGTTTTCAATAGAAAATAGACGATATTTTATGTTTATTTAAGAAAATAGTTTGTTTTTAAAATATTTCAAAAATATCATATACTATTATTTATTAAATTGACAGGTGACGATCACTCTGCTTAAATGTAAAATAAATTAGGATGTGCGTTATTTTATTCTATCTCTCTTCCTATAAAATCTATACCGACGATTCTTCGGTCCGTCCGTAAAATACACCAATGCTAGAGGAATCTGATCAAAATATATGGACAAACTCTTCAACCCGTTCTTCATTACGAAACCGGCTGATTAGGGGACAGGATTTGGGCGGTGCTGCCGCCGCAGATGATCTTCTTCTCTTCGCAGATCAGAACCAAGAGGTGTTTCCACCCGAGGAGTTGATAGGTTCGTTATGACCTATAAAAGAAACATTAACCGTTCAGAAGCGAAGAGAAGGTTCGCGCAAATGTGTGTACATCGCCCGGCCATCTTGCCGACACATACAAGCCATCCCGGACCACCCAGGCAGGTCGTTCATCGGAAGCTGAATCGCGAAACATGCCGCTGGTCTTGAGGAAGTAATGCGGCTCGGTCCTCGGAACATCCTGAAAGTCTTCCGGCCTTTCGAGGGCACGGGTCACCTCTGACTGTACACTCCGGTAACCTTCCGGTTCACCCGGTACCTCCAGGTATGTACGGTAATAGCCGGGGTCCCATACCCGTCCGGCAAAGCGCATCATCAACCAAGCGGCCTTCTCCAGCTGCCATGTCAGGGCGGTGGTCTTACGTCCATAAAGTGATGATTTACCGGTCCTGGGTGAGAGGCTGCGCGCAGCAACTACGACGCCATGGCAAATAGCTCCTACGGGTTTTCCGTTGTCGAAGTACGAGCCGACA
>PHDM01000039.1 GCA_002840985.1 Bacteroidetes bacterium HGW-Bacteroidetes-17 | reverse complement strand
CTGTTAAAATCGACCATTGAGGATTTGGCCGATGATGATGGATGGGCCTCTTTGGCGGTAGTTGGTGCATTGATTAATAAAAAGAGACCTGATTTTGATCCACGAAATTATGGATTTTCAAAATTGACCCCATTGATCAAATCTTTGGGCGAGCACTTTGAAGTGGATGAAAGAGAGGTTGAAAAATCGCGTATCAAACATATTTATTTGAGGATAAAAAAGTAAAAACCTCAATAAAATAAAACCCTACGAGGATTTTAAACCCTCGTAGGGTAGATCATACTCATTGAATGAGTTCTCTGATCCAATTTAAACAAATCTTTAACCTCGATCAGAATTGTCTCAGTTAAACACTTTGACTTATAATTGCACCTAACAAAGCAAGTAAGTTTCCCGACATGTGAACAATGATCGCGTAAGCATTATTGTTGTACTTCTCCTGGTAATAACCGGCAATTAAACCCAGACTCATCGTAAAGATTACGATTCGCAATAAAAAAAAGAATTGTACACCTGTCATTATTAAACATAAATGCGCCAATCCAAACATCAAAGCACTTATGATGATAGGTAAACTTAACCTGATTTTTAGAATAGTAATACCGGTTTCTCGCAGAGGTTCCAATAGATTCAATAAAAAGCCACGAAATAACAATTCCTCCGCGATACTGGCATAAATAAACACGAAAATAAAAACCTGCAATGGGGTTAATTGTACAAGCAATGGATGCGATTCGATCTTTCCTCCAGCCACTTTTGTTATAATTGTCATTAATATATTAACAACTATGGTTGTAATTATTGCATAAATGATTGGTTTAAAGATGAACTTGAACTTTGGCAAGGATAAATGATAAGTAAAATTCCTCCTCATCGCAATAATTCCAAAGATAGATAGCAGGAGCATAATCGTATGAGTGGCAAAGGATGAAGCGATAAATGCATTGTTAAAATGTATTAAACGGCCAATAAAAATTGTCGATAAATAGATTGCAACCGTTATTGCAATTCCATAAACAATTCTTTCACTGTTTTTCATTTAATTTAGTATTTTTGATTATCGTTTTTTAAAATAACAGGATATAAATCAATCAGGATCAACCATTAATCCAGTTGAAATAAGTCTTCCACCTTCACCTCAAAAAAAGCAGCCATCTTGAGTGCCAGTTGAACCGACGGGTTAAACTTTCCACTTTCGATCGAATGGATGGTAAGCCTCGAAACCGCTAACTCTTTGGCCAGTTCGGCTTGGGTGATGTTCTTTTTAGCTCGTTCAATTTTAAGGAAATTTTGCATTTTTTGCTTTTTTAGACGATGAATGTGATCATATCGAAAATAACTAACCCGATCAAAAACAGAATGGTAATTCCCATGATCAAAAACGATCTGGCAGATCGATGTTCTTCAAAAATCCATTTTGGATTGAGAGCTAAATATATTCTGAATAATATTTGATATAAAACAAGCATGCCTTCAATGATATAAATGATCAAATACAGATTCAGGTTTACCGAATTCAAACCTGTACAAACAAGATAAAATGAAATCCCCAAAATTGTCCAGGCATAAATTAGTTTCAATAAGGTATATCTGATTCTTTGAATACGCTCATCATCATCTATCTCTTTGCTGAAATTCAGCATTATCAAACTTAAAACAATTACATAATGAATAAGTAAAAGCGTACGTTCTTCCCATCCTGGATCGTACGTTAAATTCAATAGTTTTTGGACGATTAATAAAAGCACTCCAATCAGGGCGAAAGTCAAGCCGACCATTTTATATTGTGGGTCGGCTAAAGCGTTAAATTTTCTCATATTTATTAATTTAGGTTAAAATAGGTTTTTAATATTATCGCAAATGTATAGTATTATATACATTATGTCAAGTTATATTTACATTATTTTTTTTAAATCCACTTCCAACGTAAAAACAAGATTATGTATCTTTCGTTGCAATAAGATAACTGATACCTACATGAAAATACAACCCTTTAAACTCGAACGTTACTTTGCCAAATATGAATTTTCAGCTCCTTATTTATTGAGTTGTTCTGATTGCGAACCTTTGAGCCAGCAAGAACTTCTAGCCATGGCAAATATTGAATCCAAAAAATTATGGGACGAATTGGTACTATCATATACCCATTCGCAAGGAAATCCGATTTTGCGTGAAGAAATAAGCAAACTTTATACAGGAATTGAGGCTGATGATTTGGTTGTACTGGCACCTGAAGAAGGCATTTTTATCACGTTGAACGTGCTTATCAATAAAGGTGATCATGTTATCACTACTTTTCCTGCTTATCAATCCTTATATGAGATTGCAAAAAGTATTGGGGCAAGTATTTCAAATTGGGAGCCAAACACAAAAGGCAATTTCGACTTGGAAGAATTATTCATTTTGGCTAAGGATAGCACAAAAATAATTATCATTAATTTCCCTCATAATCCCACAGGTGAAACAATTTCGAAAGAACAACTTCAGCAAATTATTGAATTTGCAAGAAAAAGGGATATCATTATATTTTCAGATGAGATGTACCGTTTGTTAGAATATGATTCAGCTGACCGATTAGCAGCTGTCAGTGATATTTATGATAAAGGAATTTCATTAGGTGGGATGTCGAAGTCATTTGCATTGCCGGGTTTAAGACTTGGTTGGTTAGGCACTCAAAATAAATCCTGGATCAATAAAATAATTGAATTTAAAGATTATACTACCATTTGCCCTCCGGCACCATCCGAAATTCTTGCCCTCATTGCATTGCGAAATAAAGAACAAATACTGAACCGGAATTTAAGGATCATCAAAAGCAATCTTGTGATTCTGGAAGCATTTATCAATCGGCATTCAACCATTTTTAAATGGAACAAACCCAAAGCAGGTCCCATAACATTTCCTGAATTGATGATCCAACAAGATCTTGATAAATTTTGTAAAGATTTGGTTGATAAAAAAGGATTGATGCTTTTACCATCCTCTGTGTATGATTATCCACATAAAAAGGTAAGAATTGGCTTAGGTAGAAAAAATTTCGAAAAGGCTTTAACTAAATTGGACGAATATCTTACAGACTTTTCATAATTGACTTTTGATAAGTTACAATTTCTTTATTTTTCGATAAAACTACTTTGGTGATAATTATTCAATTTTGAAAAACCATCTTAAATATTAAGATGTTCAATTGCTCAAAACTGGCCGTCATAATTTACTGTCTTCGTGAATTATACAATATTTCAGCCTTAAACTTACGGGTATTTTCCACCCTTAAATACAACAATCCGCCTCTTTGTCATTTCGATCTTAATCGCCAAATGGAGCAGCTATGTAATTTTTTATCCTTAATTTAGCACGAAATTTAATGAATCTGAAAAAATTTAGGAATGCAAACGATTGGATTAATTGGAGGAATGAGTTGGGAGTCTTCTCTCGAATATTATCGACTGATCAATCAATTTGTAAAGGAAAAACTCGGTGGCATGCATTCGGCTCAAAGCTTGATGTATTCTGTAGATTTTGAGCCTATTCAACAACTTCAGCATCAGGATGAATGGGATAGGTTAACACAGATGATGATAGATGCAGCTAAACGCCTCGAGAATGGTGGAGCTGACTTCATTGTTATCTGTACCAATACGATGCATAAAATGGCCGATGCCGTAGAACAAAATATTAATTTACCTCTGATTCATATTGCAGATGCAACAGCAGAAGTAATCAAAGCTCAAAAATTAAAAAAAGTTGCATTACTGGGCACTAGGTTTACAATGGAGCAAGACTTCTACAAAAAAAGGCTGGCCGTTCGTCATCAATTAGAGGTTATCATCCCTAACAATGAAGAAATGAATATAATTCATCATATCATTTATAAAGAATTGTGCATGGGTCAAATTAGGGGTGCTTCAAAAAAAGCATTTCAGGATATCATTGAAAGACTGGCACAAAATGGAGCAGAAGGAGTTATCCTGGGTTGTACCGAAATACCATTGCTTATTAAACAAGAAGATGTTTCTATCCCAATTTATGACACTACGACTATTCATGCCCGCAAGGCAGTTGAACAGGCGATTTCATGAATTTTTCAATTAAAGCACTAATGTTAAATACCATAATATTTTCATCATTTTCATTTATCTTTTATAATATTGCAAATTTTAAATCAAAACCATGAATCTTAACACATACTCAACAATAATAGGTAGCGGAAGTTTTATCCCAAAAAACATCATTAAAAACAGTGATTTTCTCAATAATGAGTTTTACGATACTGAAGGAGTTAAAATTCCAAAGTCAAATGAAGAAATCGTAGCCAAATTTCAGGAAATTACAGAAATTGAAGAACGAAGGTACGCTGACAAAGATCATGTAGCTTCTGATCTTGGGTTTTTTGCTGCTGAACTTGCGATTGAAAATGCCCAAATCGACAAAGAAACGCTTGATTATATAATCGTTGCACATAATTTTGGAGATGTAAAAAGCACCATTCACAAAGTTGATATCGTACCGAGTTTAGCAGCAAGAGTTAAAGCAAAGTTACAGATAGAAAATCCATATTGTATAGCCTATGACTTACCTTTCGGTTGTCCTGGATGGATTCAGGGGATGATTCAGGCTGATTATTTCATCAAATCGGGGGATGCAAAAAGGGTATTGGTGATTGGAAGTGAAACCTTATCCCGGATATCTGATCCACATGACATTGACAGTATGATCTATTCAGATGGTGCTGGTGCAGTTATCCTTGAAGCCAAAGAAAGTGTAACGCCGGTGGGTATCCTTACGCATAAAACCCGTTCTGATACCTTTGAACATGCTGAATTACTCAATATGGGTCATACTTATCATAAGACTAAAGGAGATGATCGGATTTATATTAAAATGAATGGGCGTAAACTTTACAATTACGCACTAACCTATGTACCACAGCTTGTTAAAGATACCCTAGATAAAATTGAACTTCCAATTTCAAAAATCAGCAAGGTTTTAATTCATCAGGCTAATGCCAAAATGGATGATGCCATTTTGAATCGGCTTTTTAAATTATACAATGTAAAAACACAAGATGTTCCTAAAAATGTAATGCCAATGACCATCGCAAAATTGGGGAACAACTCAGTTGCAACCGTACCGGTTCTTTATGATATGATTATGCGGGGCCAAATGGAGAACCATTCGATGAATTCGGGCGAGTATATTGTATTTACATCAGTTGGAGCAGGCATGAATGTAAATGCATTCATTTATAAAATGCCTTAATCAATTATGATATCTGCAATCGTTTTTCTTACTTAAATTTTGCGGAATAGAGATCCTTGATCTCGTCAATCAATCCTTCTGAGCTTTCTTCAAGGATATCCAATACCTTATCAAATCCAAGACTTCCACCATAATATGGATCAGGAACGTCTCCATCATAAATTTCACTAAAATCAGTCATCATCACAACCTTATTTTTTTGAGTTGGATTCTTGGTTATTCCCATCAGATGTTGATAATTATTTGCATCCATGGCAACAATCATGTCAAAGGTATCTAAATCACCCGGCATAATTTCTCTTGCTGTACTTGTTACACTATATCCTCTTCTTTTTGCATGCAAAATCATGCGACTATCAGCAGCTTCTCCTTCATGAAATCCTGATGTTCCTGCACTATCAACTTCTACATCCTTTTCAAGATGATGCTTTTTTAGTTTCTCTCTAAAAACTGCTTCAGCTCCTGGGGATCGGCAAATATTTCCTAAACAAACAAATAAGACTTTAACTTTCATCCGTAAATAATTTAACAAACAGGTCGGATGGAACTAGCATATGAAAATTTTATTCTTGTATACATTAAACTTACATGCTCATTTCACATCAACTTATTAAGGAGTGCAAATATAAAGATATTCTTTGTAGTAAGATTTTACAACACATAAATTCAATAAATTCGCTGTTCAATAATTTAATCAAATAAAACCTATAAATATGTCGATAATAGACTTATCACACACTATAAAATCAGGAGATTTAGTATTTGAGGGAATGAAAATGCCTGAATTAAAAAGTTTGAGAAATGTGAAAGAAAATGGCTTTGCCATCACTTCAATTGAAATACATTCACATAACGGAACCCATATCGATGCTCCATCTCACATGATTGATCGGGCAAAAACCCTTACTGATTTTCCAATTTCAAAATTTTATGGAAAGGCCATTCAAATTCCTTGTCAGGAATTCCTGAATCAAGAAATTCCATTAAAATATTTATTGAAATATGAAGCCAAGATTAAGCAATCTGAATTTATTATCTTTAATTCGGGTTGGTATAAAAAATGGAACACCCCTGATTATTTCGATCATTTTCCGGTTCTTTCCTTAGAATCAGCTGTTTGGTTATCGAACTTCAACTTAAAAGGGATTGGTCTTGATATAATTTCAATCGATCATATTAAAAGTGAAACGGTACCTGTTCATCTCACCCTTATGAATAAGGAAATTTTAATTATTGAGAACCTGAACAATTTGGATCAATTAAGCACCGAATTTTTCACTTTTCAATGTTTTCCTATAAAATTTGACCAAATTGACGGTTCTCCGATCAGGGCAGTAGCCTTAACAGAATAAGCGTGAATTTATATAAATATGATAACTCTTTTTATAACTTTACATTCAAAATTCTAAATATTTACCTAAAGCCTAACTCATGAAAAAATCAGCCTTATTATTTGTATTTAGTTTCATTTTGGTTTTTATAGCCTTTTCTCAAACAACAGTCGTTCGCGATCCGCTTATAAAACAAATGGTCGACGAAATTTCAAGTAAAAATATTGAAGCAAGTGTTCGCAAACTGGTGAGTTTTAATTCTAGAAACAATTTAAGCGTCCAAAATGATACCAAACAGGGTATTGGAGCAGCCTGGAACTGGATTAAAACCGAAATGGAAAAATCCATCCCTTCTTCAAACGGACGTTTAAGTGTTGAATTGGTTAAATATAAAGCCGGTGGTGAAGGTCAACGAATCAAAACTGAATTGGAATTACAAAATGTGGTTGCCACGCTTAAAGGAAACGATCCGACCGACGATCGGATATTTTTAATCAGCGCACATTTGGATTCTCGTGCAGAAGACAATAACGACGGAAAAGTGTTTGCCCCTGGAGCAAATGATGATGCGTCAGGAGTAGCGGCCATCATGGAATTGGTGCGCATCATGTCTAAAAAAGCATTCTCAGGAACCATTATTTTTACCGCTGTTTCAGGTGAAGAACATGGACTACTTGGTGCCGCTCATATGGCATCAATTGCAAAATCCGAAAACTGGAACCTTGTTGCCATGCTCAATAACGATATGATCGGGAATAGCGGATCAAGCGGAACTTTGTTGAACGACAATATGAAAGTACGTGTATTCAGCGAAGGAGTTCCTCAACTTGAAACTGAACAAATGGCTAAAGCAAGAACTTATTCTGCCATGGAGAATGATGGTAAAGCCAGGCAATTAGCACGTTATATTAAAGAAATTGGTGAACGTTATGTTGACCAGTTAAGTGTTACGCTCATTTACCGAAATGATCGTTTCGGCCGTGGCGGTGACCATACTCCTTTCTGTAAATTAGGATTCACTGCTGTTCGAATTACTGAATTCAATGAGAACTATGATAGGACCCATCAGATTGTGAGGGAAGAAAATGGGATCCATTACGGAGATACCCCTGAATTTGTTGATTATGAATATGTATGTAAAAATGCAGGGATAAACCTGGCAACTTTAGCCAATTTAGCTTTAGCTCCTTATGCCCCTGAAAATGTTGGCATTAGTGTAGCCGGACTTAGCAACTCAACCAAGCTTAGTTGGGAAACTTCCTCCAAAGGCAAAAGGCCGGCCGGGTATTATGTTTTGATGCGAGAAACTTATCAGGCATTGTGGGAAAGAAAAATATTTGTAAAAGAAACTTCCATTGAGCTTCCTTTTTCAAAAGATAATTATTTTTTCGCGGTACAATCGGTTGATGCGGATGGGCACGAAAGTGAAATTATTTTTCCGTCACCAGTAAGAAGATAATAAATCAATGGTTAAAGTTTAAAAAGAGATTTATAATGCATTTGCCTGAATTTATATTTACGGAAGAGGTCCCTGAAACAAAAAAGTTTTTGGGACTTTTTTTAACTACCTGATGGAACGATTCATATAAACTTTCTGAAAGTGAACTAGAGTTTGCCATACAAAACAGCTGGTACACCTGTTCAGCATACCACAGGGATCAATTGGTCGGTTTTGGACGGCTTATTAGTGATGGTATTATACATGCCCTCATCCTCGACTTGATTATTTTACCTGAATACCAAAGTCAGGGTCTTGGAAAAAGGATACTTGAACAATTAGTGAACAAATGTAAAACGCATCAAATAAGGGATATACAATTATTTTCCGCAAAGGATAAAGCAGGATTTTATGAAAAATCGGGTTTTACAAAACGACCTGAACTGTCGCCTGGCATGGAATTAAAATGGTTCAGAAAGGACTGAAATTTGCATCCCAGGCTTATTCTTTGGTGGAGTATTCACGATAGCATTCCATAATACGATTATAAAGCTGAATATCGGTGCATGCAAGAACAAAAACATCCGGAAGATTGCAGTAAGCAATGAAATCATCTACTTCCTTTTCATCTTTTAAACCTGTCAGTTTACTCACTACCTCAAAATTTAAGCGTTCTCCCACCTTCAATTTCGTTCTATCAGCTATTAAAAGCTTGTTATACTTTTTCTCATTTTTCGCATCCCTGCTGAATAATTTATAAATCGCGGTTACCGGACTTCCAAGGCTAATTCCGCCCCTGTCATCCATATAATCGGTGGGTTTTGTGTTTCGAGATAACATTGCCAGATTTCTCGCAAAAGCCTCCTGAAGTGCTTTGGCATTAATTTCTTCAGGCGTCATTTTATAATTCAGGATTTCACGCTTAAATTGATCATAAGTTGGAAAAGGCCGGATGACTACTTCGGTCAAATCATAGGTTTTTGGAACCAAATCAATATTTAGTTCAATCGATTCCTTATAAACAGAATCGTTCAGATAAATGAGCTGGCTTTCGTATCCGATCGCTGAAATTAAAATACTGTCGATAGGGTTCAGTTCAAATTTGAATTCACCGTACAGATTACTGGCAGTACCCATTCTTTTTTCAGGGATATAAATATTTGCAAAAGAAATAGGCAGTCCGCTCTTATGATCTCTGACAATCCCTTTAAAAATTACCTGACTAAATAGATGCATTTGGAGGTTGATCAACACAGCCATGATGATCAATATCTTACTTAGCTTATATCTGCAACAACCCACTGCTTCATTTATTAATGATCAAATTTAAGCTGTTTGTCAAACCATTGCTAAATATTTAACATCTATTATGAATTATAAGATTTTTTAACAATTAGCTAGAGAATTGTTATGGTATGTAGATAAATCAATGCCAGATTAATTTATTAGGTCATCCGAGTTAACGAATCTTCATATCAAAAGATGATAAACCAATAAAAACACCCACTGATGAGATGATGTAATTTGGGCAAAAGCTAATCAACAGTCATTCTGTTTTCAATAATCCGGTTATTGTATTGTTGAACAAAAGCTTTGGCAAAATTCTCCATTTTCAGTTGTAATTCCTGATTGCTCCCGATCAAATTATTTTGCAATAAAATATCCTTTTTATAATCGAATAGGGCCACTGTTTTTGTACCGTCAAAATGCAAGACAAAATCGCCATAAAGCACCTGATAAATCCCATTCACATAATTTACAAGAAAATGATTTTCAGTGTTTAGCGCATCATTTCCAAAAGAAAAATAGGATTTATGATAATTCATCATACCCAGTAAAGTCGGCATAATATCGATTTGCTGGATCAATTTTTCAGAATTCCCCTTCAGGTTTAGTTTTTCATTTGTCGAATAAAAGATAATCGGAACACTAAATAATCCCGTGCTTGTATTATATTCATCATGGGTAGGAGTACTTTGACAATGATCGGCAGTGATAACAAATATTGTATGCTCAAACCAAGGCATTTTTTGAGCCGCTTCAAAAAACTTTCTGAGCGCAAAATCGGTATATCCGATTGTTTTATATATCGGATGTTTTCCCTCCGGGAATTTATTTTTATATTTTTCAGGCAAATCGAACGGATGATGCGAACTTACAGAGAAAATACTTGTAAAGAAGGGTTGCTCAAAGCCTTCAATTTTTTTAGCATAATACTTGAAAAAATCTTCGTCCCAAATCCCCCATAAATTTCCACTTACATCCGAACTTATTTCATATTCATTCGTAAATTCATTTTTACCGAAATAGTGATCAATGCCAATTAAATTTGTAAGTGCCGAAAAACCCATTGAGCCATTCGCAGCTCCGTGAAAAAAGGAAGTATGATAATTCTCCTCTTTCAAAATTTGCGGTAAACTTTTCAAATTATTACTGAAATATTCAGTCAATACAAAAGGTTCGCCAAGCGATGGAATCGAAAGCATGGTACTGGGTAAAATATCGATTGATTTCCGGCCATTCGCAAACGAGTTTTGAAAAACCAAACTTTGAGTACACAATGAGTCGACAAATGGAGTAAAACCGTAAAGATTATTATTAAAAAAGCCGATACTCTCCTTTCCAAAACTTTCAAGAATGATCAAAACGACATTGTATTTTTCAACCGTATCATTGGGGTTTGGAATGTGAATTGGATTGTAGATATTTTCTAAATCTGCTTGATTCGAAAAATAGGTTTTTTTTTCGAGCGAATGATGAAAAATAGTTTTTATAAGGCAGAACGGAGTGTTTAAAACCAAATGGATTTCTGAAGGATTTTTTACATAATCCCCGGCGTTGCTCATCGTTATCGGCCGTGTGCTATGAAGAATCCCACCGCGGGCTCCAATGACAAAAATTGCACATACGATGGGGAATAAAAGCAATGCTTTTAGGTAATATTTAATAGATGGTTTTTCATCTAAAGTTGGCAATTTTATTTTCTTATACAGAAAAACCATGAGCCACATCAACAGGACAGAAAACAAAACCATATACCAATAGTCAACAAAAAACTTCAGGAAAAGCGGCACCAAATTGCTTTCGTTACTAAATTGTGAAAACACACTAAAAGTGGTACGACTTAAAGTAAATGGGAAATAGGTAACATCCATTAAATTGGCCGAAAGTGCAATTCCATTGCAAATAAAAAACAGATATTTCAAAAAAATCTGATATTCATTTTTGTAACGAAATTGAAAAGGAAGTATGCTCAAAATAATAACTAAGGAATTGGTATATAAAATTGCAACCGTATCGAAAACCAAACCTCCTATAAATATATTTGGCAATGAATTTAAATGTGAATTTGAAAAATAATTCTGATTGAAAACATAAAATATAATGCGGGAAAGCATAAAAATTAAATAAACCAGCAATAACCTAAATATCAAAACTTTATAAATTGGTTCAGGATTTAAATAATTGAGTATTTTCTTCAACATTTTGACCATGTTTTAGCGAAGCTATAAGGTTAAATATAAATAACTGACAAAACCTTAAAAATATGTTAGTTCCATGAAATTGACCATATTTTAAGTTTACTGTTTACACTAAAAATGTTTACAGTGCCGGCGAAATTACAAATAAAAATTTACGCCTCGGCCGATTTTCATCCTGATTTGGGCTAAAAATCAGTCAGGTTTTCAGAATCAGCTCTTGCTATGTCCTCTTTTTTTGATTAACTTACACCCTAAATCCTGACTAATTAGGACTAAAGCGCGTTAACTGTTCCACTTAAATTCGAAAATTATGAAAAAGTTATTTTTTGTCTTTTTGTGCATTTTTATGTTTTCAGGTATTTATGCCTTTGGCCAAGAATCTGCTCCTCCAGCTCCAGCTCCATCTCCAGCTCCAAACATTACACCATGTATGCATATGCAAAAGTGGGCCGATAAAATTATTCAGACGGCCAATTCCTTTGATAAACCCTCACTGAAGAATCCGGCAATTGAAAAACATGTGTTAAAAGCCATGGAATATGTTCAATCATGCAACCTCGAGCATGCATTGAAAAATCTGGATGTATTGGATGCCATTCTGAACCAACCAAAATATGATGGTATTTTGAACGGACCAGCCACTGAATTAAGATCATGGCTCATTGCATGCTACAACTATCATTGTACCATCAAGGAATGAGTTCAGATCATTCTTCTAAAACCGCCCAATTCGGGCGGTTTTTTTTATACAAAATCATTTTTAGCATGAAATCATAACGCGGCAGAAATGGCAGCATTCACAGCTTTTTGCAAAATATCGAAAGCTACATTCGCTGCTTTTTGTGCAATGGCCTTCGAAATAACCGCCAAGGCATTAAGCTCTGCTTCCAGAATCAGTTTCTCATCCTTCAATCTTGATTCAAATTTTTCTTGGTTCAGATCGCCCGTGATTCTTAATTCGGCCAACAGTTCCAGCCTATCTTTATCCCTCTGAAGAAATTGATTAGCAGTATCTTTAACTTCATCCCAATGATCACTTACGGTTCCTTTCAAGGCAGAAAGCATATCTGCAAGTACTTTATTGATATCGAAATTCATCTTTATAAATTTTTGGTTAATTATTTGGGTGGATTGCCTGCAATATTTTTACCTTCTTCAGCAACCTGCATGGCATAAAATAAATCACTAAAGGTTTTCCGGTTCAGTTTCACAAGTCCATCGCTAAGGGTATTGTCTTTTTTGTGTTCCTCTTTGTACTTTACCCAAAGTTCGAGGGTTATCTCACAAATCCTCGTTGAATTTTGATTCAATGGCCTCACTTTGTTTTTACTGAGCAATGAATTCAATTCTACTTCAATGTCAACATATTGGAGGACAAAATGTTCAAAAGCCCTTCCATTGTTATTTGTGGTGGATAATTCCAACATTGTCAGGTAGAATTTATCAACCTGTTTGGAAGTCTGGTCAATTTGTTGAGCAATAGAATCATCGTAAGGAGGGATTAGGGTTACCCTGCACGATGTGCCTAAAAGCAAAACAATCAATGCCAAAAACATGATTTGTATATATCTTGGCTTGTTTATGATGGAAGTTTTCATATTTTATAAAATTTATGATGTTAAAATCGATTCGATTGTTAGGAAATAATGCTTTCCAACTGAAATTGAGAAGCGTATTTTTGATGAGGTACCTTCATTTTGTACATATTTTCCTTGGCCCTACGGAGATCCCATTGCTTTCGCGCCGCATTCACGATCACCCCTATCACCAGTCGGATGGCCATATATTCAGCCATTTCGGGTAGATAAGGCAAATCGATATGCTTATTAGCAAGCTTCGAAAGACTCGTGATTAATCGCTTGGCTTCTTCATCATCGATGCCCTTATCCATGCTTCTTACCAGATCGTAAAATTCATTCGGTAAATTATCGTACAAAAAGCGGTCGATTTTGATGATAATCTTAATCAGGATTTTCTCCTCGCCCGTTTCTGAAATAATGGGAACATTGATCCTTTCTTTTAGTCTTTTTGCCAGATCTTTTAGTTCATGATCGGTCATTTGCGTCCGTTTTTCAGGTGGAGCAAAATAGTTGTCAAGCAAATCCTTAAATTGTTCCTGTGTTAATTCATTGATTGTTGCCATATTTTTTTAGTTTGAGATTGTTAATTTCTATCTTGATCATGCAGCCAGTAAGGATTTTTGATAAATTTTCTCCAATCGTTTGCAAAGACTTCGATCATCTCATCAAGCAATTCGGGATTAACCTTTGCTTTTGAACTTTTTAAGTCAACGCAATATTTCAGGAGGTTAAAACACGCTGTAAACTGCCCGCAACTAACTAGGTTTTTAAGCCGGTAAACTTTTTTATCTTCAATTGAAAACCAGAGGGTGGTCCCCATTTCGCTCGCTATTTTTGCAGCAGCATAAATGCCGTCGCCCGGATCTGGGATTTGCCCACGTTTTACTTCCGATTCTTTTTCGTCCGATTCGCCATTTTGATATTGCTCTTTGGTGAGCTCATAAATGAGGGCGGTAATTCTGCGGTCTTTTAAATCCTGGTGCTCATAAAACAAATTATAGTTAAGTCTGCGGATTTGTTTCAGGAATATTTCACTGATCATTTTTATAGCCGAAGTACCTCGTTCTTCAAGCATTCGCTGGACTAATCGCAGGCGAAGGTCCTCAAAATGAACAAGTTTATCCCGCATAAAGCCCGGCACCATCCCCATCACCCAACCCCATATCTTCAATACTCTATGAACAATCTTATCAATAAATAATCTGACGATACTGGCTAAGATTGCGAACATTGCCATGGCTCCCCCACCAATGAACAGCCAGGTTCCGTTTTGGCTGAAAAAGCCCCCGATCAAAAGAGCTGCAGCAATAGGTATTGGCAGAAGCCAAATCCACCAGCTTGACCTTAACTTTTTCACAATGGTTTGATATATCTTTTTCGGGCTAGCTGATCCACCTTCACCATCAATGCTTAGTTTAGATGGTTGCCATGGATTCATGAAATAACTCCCTACATCGCAGACCATGATCAGATCGTAAGGTTTCCCTTCTTTTTCACGCCTGACGTTGGTATTCATAATACTACCTATCCCCTGATTATCCACAATCCCTCCATCCATGATCCCGACGCCTTTTTCAAATTCCTTTTGTGCTTTGATGGCAACATAGGTCGTTGAATTATGATCACTTACATAATCATCAGGTAAAACCATGGGTTCGAATCCCATCGGAAAACATGATGAAGAAGCAATGGCATCGGCTATTTTCATTTCGTTTGAAAGAGCATCGAGATTCGTGTTCTGTAAATGATAGTTTCCAAAAATCCCGGAAGTCTGGAAACGAAAAGCCAAGCCGAATGAAAAGTCGGTAGCGTTAAAACAGATGTCTTCCAAATGTGATTTTTGTTCCCGAAGGCACCTAAAAGTGTTGTCTGTGAGCAATTCAGCATACGCCAAAGCAAAAGCATTGATTAAGGACCGCTTTTTATGTGAATTTTTCCACAATTCGGCTGAGTCGAGCTTAGCGAGGGCAACACCCAAAAGTTTATCCTCCTCAAGGGTTTTATAAAAATGTGTATAAAAGTTATTAAAATTCTTTCCTTCGGCTGCATAACAAGCATAAGTTGCACCGGTTAAGGTTCCTCCACTTACGGTACTCAAACCTTTTACATTTTCGAGGAGGGATTTGTTGCAGATACGGGCTTGGTTTAAGTATGACAATATACCCAGCCCAAAAGTGGAAGCACGGTAACCGCCACCACTAAAAGTCAGCGCGATGTTCTCAAAAAGTTTTATCGGCTGATCGGTTTTCTTTTTTCGAATTGGCATAGCTATGTTCATTTATGGTTGCTTTATTGTATTCTTATTCAGATGATTAAAATGTGGCGTTTAAATTTGTTTGCATTTTTCAAAATCATATTGAATAAAACCGAATTCTATTAAGCGTTCATCTTTTTTATAAACCTTACTCCTTCCATAAAATTCACGAGCTGTTTTAGTACCCGATTGGGCTTCGGACAGGGCTGTCCGTTAAGTATTTATAGTACTCCAGACCGCTAATATATAAAATATTTCGATACTTAAAATATTTTTTCAGTAAAAGCTATGGCAGTATAAAAGTAATATAATGGATATCCGAAACTTCTGTTCTCCTACACATGAAATTGATATCAAAAATGATATACATCAATTTCCATTTGAGATAATTTTTTTTACTAATTTCACTTCATTCAAAAAAATAAATTGTGGACAGAAGAGATTTTGTAAAAATTGGAGGCATGCTTGCTGCAACTGCGGCTCCCTTAAGTGTCCTCCCTGGAATCAGAAGTACAAGAATTTACGATGATTTGAAAGGTACCGTAAATTTGACAAGCGACGGTTTAGGATTGACACCGGAAGAATATGCCAACCTGCTTATGAAATTAGCCGATGAGGGTAAAATTAAGGCGGATTATTACTCCAATGGAGGTGTTGTTGAGGAATTGGAATATAAATTTGCTCAATTGCTTGGTAAAGAAGCCGCCGTTTTTATGCCTACCGGAACCCTGGCAAACCAAATGGCTGCCCGACAATTGGCCGGAAATGCAAAAAGGGTCATTGTTCAGGAACAAAGTCATTTTTACAATGATACGGGCGATTGCGCGCAAACTTTGAGTGGGCTTAATCTGATCCCACTTGGACAAAATGCCGTTGAATTTACCTTGGAAGAAGTAATGCATACCGTTGCAATGACAAAAGGGGGAAGAGTTTCAACAAAAGTTGGCGCTATTTCAATCGAAACTCCAGTGCGACGAAAACATGACCAGATTTCGAGTTTTGAAAATATGAAGAAAATATCGGATTATGCCCGAAGCGAAGACATCAAAATGCATTTGGATGGAGCCCGATTGTTTGTTCAATCAGCACATACGGGCGATAGTCCGGCAAAATATGGCAGTTTATTCGATACGGTTTATACTTCTTTATGGAAATGCTTTAATGCTGCATCCGGAGCTATATTGGCAGGTTCAAATGAATTCTCTAAAGATTTATTTCATGTAAGAAGGATGTTTGGTGGTGGATTGCCATACGCCTGGCCTTATGCTGCTGTGGCACTTTATTACGCCGATGGTTTTATTGATGAATATAAAACATCCTTTGCTAGTGCCGAGAAATTCTTCAATAATATTTCACATGATGATCGGATTAAAATTCAGCGATTTGAGAATGGAACCCATATCGTCAAAATACTTATCGATCATCCTGATTTAAATAAAGTTAAACAGTCGCTTGAAAAAAGAAATATCATGCTGGGGGCTCCTGATCAGGATGGATTTATAGTGAAAATTAATCCATCATTCAACAGAGAATCAACAGATTATATTTCAGATAGCTTTCTTGAAGCATTAAAATAATTCATTTTACTTATTTCTTACTAAAATTCTTAGCCCATGAATCATTCAATTTCCTTACCCAAACTTTTGTTTTTTTCTTTTTTTATCATGATTGGATTAACAGGATTTTATTCCTGCACCGAGCCCAATTCCCCAACTGCAAAAATTGAAACTCCAGCATTTATAGGGCCAGAAAACGGAACCTTAATCATCATCGGTGGCAATGCAAAAGACCCTTTATTTTTGGGAAAATTTAAAGAATATGCCGGAGGCGAAGATGCAAATATTATTATAGTCCCAACAGCCTGGGAAGATGATCAAATAGAAAAAGATTCGGGTTTTGTAAATTTCAAGGCAAGGTTCGAAAAAGCAGGATTTAAAAATATTACGGTTTTACACACCAGGGATAACAATTTGGCTAATGAACCTGAATTTTATGATCCGATTACTAAGGCAACCGGTGTTTGGTTTGATGGAGGCCGTCAATGGCGGATTGCTGACGGGTTTTTAAATACCAAAGCCCACGAAGAATTCAATAAATTACTGGACCGAGGTGGAGTGATTGCCGGTTCTTCAGCAGGTGCATCTATCCAGGGCTCTTACCTGGCCCGTGGCGATTCGAATGGAAATACGGTGATGATGGGCGATCATGAAGTTGGATTGGGATTTTTGAAAAACAGTGCCATCGATCAACACATTCTCGTTCGTAACCGGCAGTTCGATATTTTTGAGATTCTTAAGAAGCGGCCGGAATTATTTGGGATAGGTTTGGACGAAAACACAGGAATCGTGGTTAAAGGCAACAAATTCGAAGTCATCGGAAATAGCTTTGTTGCGATTTATGATGGTACACGTTTTTCACGAGAACGCGATACCATTTACCAGCTTCCTGCCGACTCAAAAGAATTTTACTTTTTGCGTAAAGGCGATAAGTATAATTTGAAGGAAAGAAAGGTTATCATCCCGGCAAGAACTAATCCGGTTGAATAGGAAATTAATTTGATGATTTGAAAATTTGAAAATGTGACAATTAGCTGATTTGTTAATTAGCCAATTAAGGATTGTCAATTTTCAATTTCCTAATTAATATCTTATATCTAAAGTCTAACGTCTAAAATCTTATATCTTGATACTTGTGTCTTGATACTTTCTATATTCATCATTTTCAAGCATTGATCGAAAATCCTTCATTGTACATCGACTTTATTAAATTCAAATTCATAATGCGGTTTTTTTTGAATATCTTGCATCAACAAGCGTAATATTAATCGAATCAAAAACTTCAATCTATTTAAATATGAACCATTTAGTAAAACAGGCTTTATTATTGAGTTCGGTGCTGGTTTTCAGCATCCCTGCCATGCAGTCGCAAACGAAAGATTCAAATCAGGAAGTCAATTTATTTAAAGATTTAAAATTCCGGAACGTGGGCCCGACCCGAGGGGGCAGATCAACCGCTGTTGCAGGAATTACTGCACAACCCGGCACTTTTTATATGGGTGCAACCGGAGGTGGTGTTTGGAAAACCGAAGATTATGGCATCAACTGGAACAATGTTTCGGATGGCTTTTTTGCCTCCCCTTCCATCGGGGCCATTCAGGTTTATCAAAATAATCCCGACATCGTTTATGTAGGCACCGGATCAGATGGAATCCGCTCGAATGTCATCGTAGGGAAAGGCGTTTACAAATCCATTGATGCCGGAAAAACATGGGATCACATCGGTTTAAAGGATGCCGGATTGATTGGAGCCGTTGAAATTCATCCGGAAAATCCGGACGTAGTTTTTGTGGCTTCGATTGGTCAACCCTTCCAACCCAATAAAGAACGCGGGGTCTATAAAACCATAGACGGAGGCAAAACCTGGGATCATGTTCTTTTCATTGCCGATACCGTTGGTGTTGCAGATATTGAGTTTGCCCCAAACAACCCTGACATTATTTACGCTGCCGCTTGGAGAACCGAACGCAAACCGTGGACTATTATCAGTGGTGGAGAAAATGGCGGCATTTATAAATCCATTGATGGTGGCCATAGCTGGACCAAGCTCGTGAAAGGTTTACCCACAGGAATCATCGGTAAAATTGACCTGGCAGTTTCAAAAGCCGATCCACAACGTTTGTATGCTTTGGTAGAAGCCGCTAATGGTGATGCCGGGCTTTTCCGATCCGACGATCAAGGCGAATCGTTTACCAGAATCAGCGACAACATGCGCTTGCTCGATCGTCCATTTTACTATTGCAATATCGATGCCAACCCATTAAATGCCGACGCACTTTTTGTGAACACCACCGCCTTTTTTAAATCGGTTGATGCCGGAAAAACCTGGGAACGCAGAAGTACGCCTCATGGCGACAACCACGATATGTGGATCAATGAAAATGATACTAATATATATGTACAAGCCAATGATGGTGGGGTAAACGTGACCATGAACGATGGTAAAAGCTGGTCGACTCAATTTAACCAACCAACAGCAGAACTTTATACCGTTGATTTTGATGATCAGTATCCGTATTGGATTTATTCAGGGCAACAGGATAATACAACCATTGGCGTACCTAGCTTACCTCCGTATGGAGCTCCGGGCGGACCAACCGCTTATTGGATAGAAGTTGGAGGTTGCGAAACCGGGCCCGCCATTCCAAAACCAGGGAACCACAACATAGTTTATTCAAATTGCAAAGGACATTTTGGGGTTTTTAATAAAATTACCGGACAGGAAAGAACCTATACCGTAAATCCTACCAATATTTATGGCCATAATCCAAAGGATCTGGAATTCCGGTTCCAACGGGTTTCACCGATTCATGTAAGCCCGCACAATCCCGATGTGGTTTACATGGGTTCGCAATACTTGCACAAAACCATGGATGATGGGTATAGCTGGGAAGTGATTTCTCCCGATTTAACTGCTTTTGAAGCCGACAAACAGGTAATTTCAGGAAGCCCGATTACCCGTGATGTTACGGGTGAAGAATATTACAGTGTTATTTATGACATTCGCGAATCCGCGGTAACAAAAGGCGTGATCTGGACAGGAGCAAACGATGGCCCCGTTAATGTTACCCGCGATGGCGGGAAAACATGGAAAAATGTGACCCCTCCCTATTTATTGCCGGGTGGACGTGTTGATTGTGTCGAACCCTCTCCACATCAATCGGGTAAAGCATACATCGCCGTTTTGCGTTACCAATTGGGCGATTGGAAACCTTACATTTATAAAACTGAAAACTACGGCGAAAGCTGGACCTTATTGACCAACGGGAAGAATGGCATCCCTGCCGATTTCCCGACCAGGGTTGTTCGCGAAGATCCTGAAAAAGAAGGTTTGCTTTATGCCGGTACAGAATTTGGCTTATTCGTTTCGTTTGACGATGGCGAAAACTGGCAATCATTTCAGCAAAACCTGCCTGTTACGCCAGTTACCGATATCAAGGTTTACCGGACAGATTTAGCCGTGTCGACCATGGGTCGCTCATTCTGGATCATGGACAACGTAAACCCACTCCATCATTATGCCGATATGCAAAAGGAAAACAATTTTTTAATGAAACCTGCCGACACCTATCGTTTACGTTACCGACAAACAAGGGGAAATGAAGTTCCCTCGTACCCAGCTTCTGCCGTCAATATTGATTATTTCATTAAAACCGTTCCTGAGGGTGAACTTAAAATGAGCATTCTGGATGCCGATAAAAAGCCCATTCAAACTTATGTGAGCAAAACACAAAAAGTGGCGCCAGTTGAAGGAAGAGAGGACATGGCCCTGAGTTATTATTTTCAGCCCATACAAGCCGTTAATTTGAACAAAGCAGCGGGCTTGCACCGCATCCAATGGGATATGCGCCATAAAGGTGCCTGGGATAAAAACCCCCGACGCAGTTTCAGCAATGGTCCTTATGTTGCTCCGGGCAAGTATTTTGTAAGCCTTGAAATTGATGGAAAGGAATTTGTGCAGGAATTTAAAGTAATGGCCGATCCCCGTTTAGCCGAAATCAATACAGGAGTTAAGGAATTGAAAGAACAGGAACAATTTGCATTAAAAATTGTTGACCTGACTACCGAGGCAAATAAACTTACCGACCAAATTTTGACACGGCGCAAAGAAATTGCCGAACTGCAAGCCAAAAAAAGCAAGAAAAAACTACAGCAGGAAGATGCACAGCTCAAAGCACTGGAATACAAACTGAACATGAGCGAAGGCATTTATATGCAGCCGAAGCTAAACGATCAGATCAGTTATTTGCTACGATCGGTTACGGGTGCCGACCAACAACCTGCCAAAAATACCTATGTGCAATACGAAAAACTGAAAAAGCAATTGGCAGAAATACAAGATGCCTTTGAGAAGAAAAAGTAACGTTTTCTATCTAAAAACCACTTCAGATTTGGGGTGGTTTTTTTATTAGTTTAACGTGAGTTCGATATACCAAAACATTAAAATACAGACTTTCTATGTCATAAGTGTTTTTATAAATTAAGATATAAGACGCTAGAATTTAAATATTAGAAAAAAGAAAGTCTTAATCCATGGTCTAGCTTCTAATGTGTAACGGCTAATTAGCTCAAAAGGCTAAATTTCGGATATACTGAACCGGTTTCATGAGCAATGATTGTAATATTTACAATAGATGCACCAACACAAAAGCTGCGCTATAACCCTGGTTTTCGTTGCAAAATCGTGACAAAAGCAGAGCCATGAACCTCAGAATTCATATATGACTTATTTGCTTTACCGATTCAACAATAAATAAGTAATCAAATATTTGTAATATCTCCCCAAAAAAATCATTTTTCTATCTTCAATTTATTGGAACTTATTAATTCTCAGTTTCTCCCTTTAAAAATATGTGTGAATAATGTAATTTATTTCTAGAATTATGTAATAAATGAGTTTATGCAACCTGTAATTTTGCACAATAAAAGCCTTGTATAAAAATACCCTGTGCAATGGAAATCCAAATAAATAATTACAAAATAAATCAAAATCAACAAGTCAGAAACTTAATCGAAGCCACTTTGGATCCTTTTTTGATCATCAGTTTGGACGGAAAAATAACAGATGTTAATGAGGCATCGGTTAAGGTTACCGGAATTCTGCGTAAAGAACTGATAGATACTGACTTCTCAAATTATTTTACTGATCCCAAAAAAGCTCGGGACGGTTATCTTAAGGTTTTTAAAAAAGGTTTTGTAGATGATTATCCGTTAACGATCAAACACAAAAACGGGAATTTAAAGGATGTACTTTGTAATGCATCCGTGTATAAAGACGATAAAGGAATTGTTCTTGGCGTTTTTGCTATTGCACGTGATGTAACAGGGCAAAAATGGGCAATGGAATTAAGAAAGGTCAACGAAGAACTTATCTATCAAAGCAAATTAAAAGAAAAAAGGGCAGCAGAGTTAATTATTGCTAATAAGGAACTTGCTTTTCAAAATGAAGAGAAAGAAAAACGAGCAGAAGAATTATCCATTGCCAATCAAGAGCTTGCCTTTCAAAATGATGAGAAGGAAAAAAGGGCAGAAGAATTAATCATTGCTAACAAAGAACTTGCCTTCCAAAATGAGGAGAAAGAAAAACGGGCGGCTGAATTAGTCATTGCCAATAAAGAACTTTTCTTTCAAAACAAATTAAAGGAAAAACGGGCAGCCGAGCTAATCATTGCTAATAAAGAACTTGCCTTTCAAAATGATGAGAAGGAAAAAAGGGCAAAAGAATTAATCATTGCCAACAAAGAGCTTGCCTTCCAAAATGAAGAGAAAGAAAAACGGGCAGCTGAATTAGTCATAGCCAATAAAGAACTTGTCTTTCAAAACAAATTAAAGGAAAAAAGGGCAGCCGAGTTAGTTATTGCGAATAAGGAACTTGCTTTTCAAAATAAAGAGAAAGAAAAACGGGCAGCAGAATTGATTATTGCCAATAAAGAACTTGTCTTTCAAAATAAACTGAAAGAAAAACGGGCAGATGAATTAATCATTGCCAATAAAGAACTTGCCTATCAAAATGAAGAGAAAGAAAAACGGGCAGCTGAACTGTTAATTGCAAAAGAAAAAGCCCAGGAAAGCGATCAATTAAAAACAGCCTTTCTGCAGAATATGTCGCACGAAATACGTACACCCTTGAATGGCATTATTGGGTTTTCCACTTTGTTATTTGACCAGGATATAACCAAGAGTGAAGTTAAGGAATACACAACTTTAATAAGTCAAAGCGGAAATCGCCTTCTCGAAATCGTAAATAATGTGTTGGATATTTCCAAAATACAAACAGGACAAGTAAAAATTGAGACAAAACCAATATTAATTAATACGATATTTTTAGATTTACTCAACTTCTTCACCCCTTTTGCGAACGCAAAAAATATTAGTTTGAATTACATTAATTCTATTGACCAAAATTTACTATTATTTTCGGATGAAACAAAACTACATCAGATACTTACGAATTTAATTAATAATGCCATAAAATTCTCAAGTTCGGGCAGAATAGATTACGGCTTTGAAATCATTGACAAATTCATGAAATTCTATGTGAAAGATACTGGTATTGGAATACCGGAAGAATTACATGATAAAATTTTTGAAAGATTCATACAAGCACAACGATCTATAACAAGAGATTATGAAGGTGCCGGACTGGGACTCGCTATTTCGAAGGGACTTGTGGAATTGCTGGGAGGAAAAATCTGGATCGAATCTCAGATAGAAAAAGGCACTATCTTTTATTTTACGATACCCTATACGCAAGTTATTTTACCATCTCAACCGATTACCAAAGTTTCAAAAGGTTCGATAAATCGCACTCATAGTAAAATTCTGATAGCTGAGGATGATTGGATCAGTTTCCAATATCTTAACAGTATTTTGACAAAATCGGGTATTACTGTTATTCATGCCGAAAACGGAAAGCAAGCGGTAGATTTAGTAAGTACCATACCCGATATTGATTTGGTTCTGATGGATATTAGAATGCCTGTGATGAATGGAATGGAAGCAACAAGGCTGATTAAGCAGATGAGACCTGAATTGCCAGTATTTGCACAAACAGCCTTTGCCTTCGCCGAAGAAGAAAGTAAAATCTTATCTTCCGGTTGTGATGAATACATATCTAAACCGCTAAATTATAGCAAATTAAAAAAATTAATGAATAAGCATTTGAATTAAATATTTTATGCACCGGAGTTCATTTTTTAAAAATCAGTTTCAGGAAAAATCAATCCTGAATAGTATGAAGCAGAAGCCGACTGGTAATTTATTACTACAGATGTGATAAAATTTTTTATGTTAATATGAAGCTGGTAATGAATCGCTTAAATCCATTTAATTTAACATATAACTATTGTTTGATATGAATCTCTTTAAAAAACCATGATAAATTGATAAGCAATAAGATTTATAAAATTAGTAGTGAACTTGTCGAAATAAAAAAATTCTTAAGGTTGACTATCCCAATGGCAGAGCTATGGGGTTCCTGCCTAACGGCAACATGGTTTCACCAATCTTATTTCAGCTTATGGATGAAAAATAAATTTTTATTATTTCACACCTCTGTCAGTCTTTCAACTGAAATCCCTGCCTGCAGTAAAGCAGATCCCCTATTCAGGGGAGAATATACGCAAACCCATAAGCAGAGCTTCGGGTAATTATTTTTATCAATAAACTTTTAAAATAAAAAATTTAAAAAAACTAAGAACCGTAATCAACAATCAATTATAAAATAAAATCAGATAACTATGAACGAAATGAATCAAGGATGGAACATGGGAATTGGCTGGATAATTCTTATTATTGCGATAGCAATAATCATCTTCCTGATATTTAAATTTGCAAGTCGATATTATAGTCGAGCTTATTCAAGTAATAAAACAGCCCTTGATATCTTAAATGAGAGGTATGCCAAAGGAAAAATAAGCAAAAAAGAATATGAAGAAAAAAAGAATCTTATTGTTTATGATAAGACGATAAATAAACAATAACAATCTCATTATCATTATCTTTGAGAGCACAGAATATGATAATGAACTTTTATGGATGTTAATATTACCAGAAAATGAAACTTTAGTACTGAAGGTTACCAATACTAAGGTTTTTGTTACTTATAAAGCGAACAAACAAATACAAATAAATCAAAAATCCTGGAAATTAATGAGACTTTGGGCAGCCTACAAGTCAATAATCAAATTTCATCCTGCTGATAGCGGGAATG